>NZ_JAQISV010000007.1:0-143160 GCF_048569675.1 Geodermatophilus sp. CPCC 206100 | reverse complement strand
GGCGCGGGAGTCGGTGCGGGCGGTGCCGGCGGCCCGGGGTCAGGCGCGGGCGGCGCGGCGGCCGGGGCGGGCCCGCCCGTGGGCGCGGGCCCCCCGGGAGCAGCGACACCCTCGAGGCCGGGGAACGGCACGGGCGGCGGGCCGGCCTCGATGGGGCCGGTGACCATCGGGCCGGCCGGGGCCGGCTCACCCGCGCCGGACGCGGGAGCGCTGGACGCGGTGGCGCCGGAGACGGGCAGCTCGGCGGTCGACGGGTCGGGGGTGCGCGTGGCCTCGGACATCGCCGTCCACGCTAGGCCGCTGTGCCGACAGGACCGGGGAGGCGGACGCGTGTCGACATGTCGTCGTGTCGATCCGGGACGAAAGGCCCGGTACTAGCCCGAAGGTTCTATAGAGACGATGCCCACCCGTATCGGAGGCTCGCTCCACGCCGGCGTGCCGGCGAGGCAGAGCGGCAACGGGGCCGCTCCGGGTGTGGCGGAGCGTGGTCGATGGTCCCGCCCCGCCGCGTGCCTGCCTCCGAGACGAGGAGACGGTCGTGACCGTGATCTCCGCCCCCCAGGACTTCAACGAGGACGAGCTGTACGTCGATCTCGAGCCGGTCTTCGCCCAGTCGCTGTTCCTCAAGTGCGAGGGCTTCAACTTCGCCGGCTCGATCAAGGTGAAGGCCGCGACCGAGATGGTGGAGGCCGCCGAGCGGGCGGGGCTCATCACCCCGGAGTCGGTGCTCGTCGAGTCGTCGTCCGGCAACCTCGGCGTGGCCCTCAGCATGATCGCGGCCAGCAAGGGGCACCGCTTCCTGTGCGTGACCGACTCGCGCTGCAACCTGCCGACCCGGCAGCTGATGGAGGCACTGGGCAGCCAGGTGCACGTGATCGCCGAGCCCGACCCGATCGGCGGCTTCCTCGGCGCGCGGCTGGACTACGTCCGCGCCCTCTGCGCCGCCGACCCCCGGTACCTGTGGCTCAACCAGTACACCAACGACGGGAACTGGCGCGCGCACTTCCGCACCACCGCGCCGGCCATCACCCGCCAGTTCCCGCGGCTCGACGTCCTGTTCGTCGGCGCCGGGACCACGGGCACGCTGATGGGCTGCGCCCGGTTCTTCGCCGAGTGGCCGCGGCCGGTCCGGGTCGTCGCGGTGGACGCGGTCGGGTCGGTGTCCTTCGGCGGCCCGCCCGGACGGCGGATGATCCCGGGCCTCGGCATGAGCATCCACCCGCCGCTGCTCGACCAGTCCTTCGTGTCGGACGTGATCCGGGTCGAGGAGGCCGACGCGATCCGCGCCTGCCACCGCCTCGCCCGGCGCGGCTTCCTGTTCGGCGGCTCGACGGGGACGGTGGTCAGCGGGGCGCTGCAGTGGTTGGCGAGGCACGACGCCGAGCGGCTCACCGCGGTGGCCATCGCCCCCGACCTCGGCGAGCGGTACCTGGACACGATCTACCAGACCAACTGGCTGCGGGACCTGTACGGCGAGGACGTCCTCGGGTCCGACGAGCTCACCGCCGGCCTGCAGTCGGCCTGACCGCACGGTCCCCCGGTCCCGCCCCCTCAGCCCGAGGAGCCCGTGTGCTGGAGAGAAGCGTCCAGACGACCGACCTGTCCGATCGCGTCCCACCGCTGGGCGGACGGGACGGCGGGCCGCCCCCGGTGGCCGAGCGACTGGCGGGGGTGCTGGCCGACGTCCTCGGCGTCCCGGTGCTGCCGGACGGCGACTTCTTCGACGACCTGGGCGCCGACTCGCTGGTGATGGCCCGCTTCTGCGCCCGCGTGCGCAAGCAGGCCGACCTGCCGCCGGTCTCCATCCAGGACGTCTACCGGCACCGCACCGTCACCCGGCTGGCGGCGGCGGTCGCACCGCCCCCGTCGGCGGAGCGGGCCATGGCCGACGTGCTGGCCGACGTCCTCGGCGTCCCGGTGGAGCCGGACGGCGACTTCTTCGACGACCTGGGCGCCGACTCGCTGGTGATGGCCCGTTTCTGCGCCCGCGTGCGCAAGCGGGCCGACCTGCCGGCCGTCTCCATCCAGGACGTCTACCGGCACCCCACGGTCCGGCAGCTGGCCACCGCACTCGACACGGCCGCGGCGGCACCGGCCCCCCTGCCCGCGCCGCCGCCGGCGCCGATCGCCCGGCGGGCGAGCGCCGCGGAGCACGCGCTGTGCGGCGTCCTCCAGCTGCTGGTCTTCCTCGCCTACTCCTACCTGGTCGCGCTGCTGTTCGTCCGCGGTGAGCTCTGGATCTCCGACGCCGACGGCGCCCTGGACGTCTACGCCCGCGCCGCGGTGTTCGGCGGCGCGGCGTTCCTCGGGTTGTGCCTCCTGCCGGTGGCGGTCAAGTGGCTGCTGCTGGGCCGCACCCGGCCGCGCGAGATCCGGGTGTGGAGCCTGACCTACGTCCGGTTCTGGGTGGTCAAGACGCTGGTCCGGATGAACCCGCTGGTCCTGCTGTTCCACGGCTCGCCGCTGTTCGTGCTGTACCTGCGGGCGCTGGGCGCGCGGGTCGGGCGCGGTGCGGTCGTGTTCGCCCGGCAGGTGCCGGTGTGCGCCGACCTGCTGACCGTCGGCGCGGGCACCGTCGTCCGCAAGGACGCCCTGATCAGCTGCTACCGCGCCACCGCCGGGGTGATCACCACCGGGCCGGTGACCCTCGGCCGGGACGTCGTCGTCGGCGAGGCCGCCGTCCTCGACATCGACACCGCCATGGGCGACGGCGCCCAGCTGGGGCACCGCTCGTCGCTGCACACCGGGCAGCGGGTGCCGGCCGGGGCGAGCTGGCACGGGTCACCGGCGCAGCCGGCCGGCGTGGACTACCGGGTCGTCGAGCCGGCCGACTGCGGCACCGCGCGCCGGGTCGTCTACTCGCTGGTGCAGCTGACCGGCGCGCTGCTGGTCACCGTGCCGCTGGCCATCGGCGGCATCGGGTTCCTGCTGGCCGTGTTCCCGCAGCTCACCGAGGTGCTCGACGCCGGCCCGGTGCTGTTCACCCAGCCGGTGTTCTACCTGGAGGTCCTCCTCGCCACCGCCGTGCTGCTGCTGGGGTCGCTGGTGGTCGGCCTGCTGGTCGCGCTGACCGTCCCGCGGGTGCTGCACCTGTGGGTGGTCCCCGACCGGGTGCACCGGCTGTACGGGTTCCAGTACTCGCTGCACCGAACGATCCTGCGGACGTCGAACATCAAGCCGCTGACCAAGCTGTTCGGCGACAGCTCGGCGATCACCACCTACCTGCAGGCCATCGGATACGACCTGTCCACGGTGGTGCAGACCGGCTCCAACTTCGGCACGGGGGTCAAGCACGAGACGCCGTTCCTCAGCCGGGTCGGCAGCGGCACGATGGTCGCCGACGGGCTGTCGATGGCCAACGCCGACTACTCCAGCACCTCCTTCCGCGTCTCCCGGACGGCGATCGGGGCCGACAACTTCCTCGGCAACGCGATCGTCTTCCCCGCAGGCGCCCGCACCGGCGACGACTGCCTGCTGGCGACCAAGGTCATGGTCCCCCTGCACGGCGAGGTCCGGACCGGCGTCGGACTGCTGGGCTCCCCCGCCTTCGAGATCCCCCGCTCGGTGCAGCGCGACCGGTCGGTCGACGAGCTGATGCGCGGCGCGGACCCCGGCCGGCTCCTCCACGCCAAGAACCGGCACAACCTGGGCACCGCCGGGCTCTTCCTGCTCGGCCGGTGGACCGACCTGTCCGCGGTCACCCTCCTCTCCCTCGCCGCGGCGGAGTTCTACCCCCGCGTGGGTGCCGTCGCGGTCGCGGCCGCCTCGGTGGCCAGCGTGCTGTTCCACCTGGTGTTCACGGCGCTGGTCGAGCGGGCCGCGGCGGGGTTCCGGCCGCAGCAGCCACGCATCTGCTCGATCCTCGACCGGGCGTTCTGGTCGCACGAGCGCTACTGGAAGCTCGTCGCCCGCCCCGACTACCTCAACGGCACGCCGTTCAAGCCGCTGATGTGGCGGCTGCTCGGCGTCCGGATCGGCCGCCGGGTGTTCGACGACGGCTGCGGCATGCCCGAGCGGACGCTGGTCACCATCGGCGACGAGTGCACCCTCAACGCCGGCAGCACGATCCAGTGCCACTCGCAGGAGGACGGCGCCTTCAAGCTCGACCGGATCACCGTCGGCGCCGGCGTCACCGTCGGCGTCGGCACGTGGGTCCACTACGCGGTGACCGTCGGCGACGGCGCCGAGATCGCCCCCGACTCCTTCCTCATGAAGGGCGAGGAGGTCCCGCCGCACGGCCGCTGGGGCGGCAACCCCGCCGTCCCGCTGGCCGCGGCGCCGCCCGCTCTCCCGGCCGGGCCGCACGACGGCACGGCGGTCGCGTCGGCACGGCCGGCGCCCCCGCCTCGCCGCGGCCACCCCGCCCGGGGCCGTCATCGTCCCCGTCCCGTCCCGTCCCGCCGCTGAGGAGGCACCGTCGATGACGCCGGATCCCGCCCGCACCTACTGGCGCGACGTCCTGCTCGCGGGCGGCTCGACGACGGTCCCGCGCTGGACCGGCACCCCCGAACCGGGCGTGGCCGAGCACCGGGAGCCGCTGGCCGACAGCCTCCGGACGGCGGTCCGCCGGCGGGCGGGCGAGTTCGGGGTCCCGCCGGACTCGGTCCTGATGGCGGTCCACGCGGCGGTGCTCGCGCGGCTGTCCGGCGAGCCCGACGTCGTCACCGGCTACGTGGCCGACGACGGACGCGTCCTGCCCTGCCGGCTGGACGCCGGACCGGGCACCTGGCGGGCGCTGGTCGACCGGACGCACCGGGCCGTGTCGGAGTTGCGGACGCACGCCGACGCCCCCATCGAGGACCTGCGGCGGGAGCTCGGGGTGCCCGGCCCCGTGTCCGAGACGGTCCTCGACCCCACCGGGACCGGCGACATGGGGGACGCCGTCCTGCACGTCGCCGCGGGCGAGTGCGGCAGCCGGGTCGACCTGCGGGTGCGGTACCGGACCGACGCCCTCGACGCCCGGGCCGCGGCCCGGATCGCGGGGTACCACCGGCGGGCGCTGGAGCTGATGGTCGCCGACCCCGACGCCGACTCCTCCCGGCAGAGCCTGCTGTCGGCCCAGGAGCTGCGGTTCCAGCTGGTCGACCTCGCCGGGCCGCACCGCGACCTCCCCGACCGCCGCTTCCACGAGCTGGTCGAGGACCGCGCGGCGGCCACCCCGGACGCCGTCGCCGTCGTGCTCGGGGACCGGCGCTGCACGTACCGGGAGCTGAACGCCCGGGCCAACCGGCTGGCGCGGGCGCTGCTGGCCCGCGGGCTGGAGCGCGAGGACGTGGTCGCGGTCGTGACCGAGCGCGACCTCGACTGGATGGCCGCCGTCCTCGCCGTCGCCAAGGCCGGCGGGGCCTACCTGCCCATCGAGCCGCACTTCCCCGCCGACCGCATCGCGACCACGCTCACCCGCGCCGGGTGCCGGCTGGTGCTCACCGAGGAGGGCAGCACCGCCGCCCTCGACGCGGCGCTGGCCACCCTGCCCGGCGTCCGGTCGGTGCGCGTCGACGCCGCCTGCGCCGAGGGCTCGGACGACAGCGACCCCGGCATCCCGGTGGCGGCGGACCAGCTGGCCTACGTCTACTTCACCTCCGGCTCCACCGGGCAGCCCAAGGGCGCCATGTGCGAGCACGCGGGGCTGCTCAACCACCTGTTCGCCAAGATCGACGACCTCGGGATCGGCGAGGGGCAGGTGGTCGCCCAGACCGCGCCGCAGTGCTTCGACATCTCGCTGTGGCAGCTGGTGTCGGCGCTGCTCGTCGGCGGCCGGACGCTGATCGTGCCGCAGGACGTCGTCCTGGACGTCGGCCGGTTCGTCGACACCCTCGTCGAGGGCCGCGTCTCGGTGCTGCAGGTGGTGCCCTCCTACCTGGAGGTCGTGCTCGCCCACCTGGAGGAGCACCCGCGGCCGCTGCCGGATCTGCGCTGCGTGTCGGTCACCGGTGAGGCGGTGAAGGGGGAGCTCGCGCGGCGCTGGTTCGCCACGGTCCCCGGCATCGCGCTGGTCAACGCCTACGGGCTGACCGAGACCTCCGACGACACCAACCACGAGGTGATGCACCGCGCGCCGGCCGGCGATCGCGTGCCGCTCGGCCGGCCGGTCGGCAACGTGCAGGTCCGCGTGGTCGACGAGCAGCTGTCCCTGGTGCCGCTGGGCGCCCCCGGGGAGATCGTGTTCGCCGGTGTCTGCGTGGGGCGCGGCTACGTCAACGACCCCGAGCGCACCGCCCAGGCCTTCCCGCCCGACCCGCTCCGGCCGGGGCAGCGGATCTACCGCAGCGGCGACCACGGGCGCTGGCGGCCCGACGGGAAGCTCGAGTTCCTCGGTCGCCGGGACAACCAGGTGAAGATCGCCGGCTTCCGCATCGAGATCGGCGAGATCGAGAACGCCCTGCTGCGGGCCCCGGGGGTGCGCGACGGCGCCGTGGTGGTGACCGGGACCGGCCAGACCCGGCGCCTCGTGGCCTTCTGCACCGGCCCGCAGCCGCTGGAGGCCGCTGACGTGCGCGAGCACCTGGCCCGCTCCCTGCCGGCCTACATGGTCCCCGCCGCCGTGCACTGGCGGGCGAGCCTGCCCCTGACCGCCAACGGCAAGACCGACCGCCGGGCGCTCACCGCGCTGGCCGCCGAGCTCGCCGCCGTGGAGGCGTCCGCCGCCGCGGGGTCCGCGGCACCGAGGGGCCCGGCCGAGCAGCGGCTGGCCGCCGCCTGGGCCCAGGTGCTGGGTGTGCCGGTGGACCAGATCGGCCGGCAGGACTCCTTCTTCGACCTGGGCGGCACGTCCCTGTCGGCCGTGAAGCTCGCCGTGACGCTGGACCGCTCGGTCTCGCACACGGACGTCGTCCGGTTGCCGGTCCTCGCCGACCTGGCCGCGCTGCTGTCCACCCCCTGACCCCCACCGGGAGGAACCCGTCATGTCGACGCCGACCCTGCTCGACCTGGAGCTGCGCGGAGGGCGCGTGCCGGTGCTGCGGGCGGAGCCCGGCCCGGATGCGGCGGGCTGGGCGGCCACACACCGGGCGGCGCTGCGCGCCGCGGTCACCGAGCACGGCGCTGTCCTGGTCCGGGGCCTCGCCCTGGCCGACGCCGGGACGACCGCGGCCGTCGTCCGGGGGCTGGGCGCCGACCCGGTCGCGGAGCGGGAGGCGTTCGCGCCGCGCACGCCGCTGCCCGGCGGGCTGTACTCGTCCACGCCCTGGCCGGCCACCCAGCCGATGTGCATGCACCACGAGCTGAGCTACACCCTCGAGCCGCCGGGCCTGCTCGCCTTCGCCTGCCTCACCGCGCCGACGACCGGCGGCGCGACCGGGCTGGCGGACGCGCCGTCGGTGCTCGCCGCGCTGCCGCCCGACCTCGTCGCGCGCGTCGAGCGGGAAGGCTGGCTGCTGGTCCGCACCTACACCGACGAGATCGGCGCCTCGGTCGAGGACGCCTTCGGCACCGCCGACCGCGACGCCGTCGAGCGCACCTGCCGCGCCGCGGGGATCGATACCGAGTGGCTGCCCGACGGCGGCCTGCGCACCCGGCAGCGGCGCCGCGGCGTCGTCGGGCACCCGGTCACCGGCGCCCGGTGCTGGTTCAACCAGATCGCGTTCCTCAACGAGTGGACGCTGGATCCCGAGGTACGCGAGTACCTGGTCGACGTCTACGGCGAGGAGGGGCTGCCGTTCACCACCCGCTTCGGCGACGGCGGGCCGATCGGTGCCGACGTCGTCGCGGAGATCAACGCGGTCTACGAGTCGGCCACCGTCCGCGAGCCGTGGCAGGCCGGTGACCTGCTGCTGGTCGACAACGTCCGGACGGCGCACAGCCGGGAGCCGTTCACCGGTCCGCGCGAGGTGGTCGTCGCGCTGGCCGACCCGGTCCGGCTGCCCGCCGTGTCCCCGTCCGCCGAGGGAGGTCCCCGATGACCAGTGTCCCGTCCGCCACCGTGCCGGCGTTCGCCGTGATCCCGGGCGCGCAGGTGAGCCGCGCGCTCGAGGGCCGCGAGAAGGAGCTGGTGGAGCTGGTGGAGGCCATCTACCGGCTGCACGGCGAGGGCACGACGGTGAACCCGCCCTCGTACTTCCTGCGGTTCCCCGACCGCCCGTCGGCCCGCATCATCGCCCTGCCGGCCTCGATCGGCGGCGAGCTCCGGGTCGACGGGATCAAGTGGATCTCCAGCTTCCCGGAGAACGTGACCGCCGGGATGCCCCGCGCGTCGGCCGTCCTGATCCTCAACGACCACGACACCGGGTACCCGTTCGCGTGCCTGGAGGCGTCGATCATCAGCGCCACGCGGACCGCCGCCTCGGCCGCGTCGGCGGCCGACTGGCTCAGCCGCGGGCGCCCCCGGCCGAGCCGGGTCGGCTTCGTCGGCACCGGCCTGATCGCCCGGTTCGTGCACACCTTCCTGGTCGGCACCGGCTGGTCGTTCGACGAGGTCGGCGTGCACGACACGTCCGCCGAGAGCGCGGCCGGGTTCCGCGGCTACCTCGACCGCGCCGGGACGCCGGGCCGGGTCACCGTGCACGACACGGCCGAGCAGGTGGTCCGCACCAGCGACCTGGTGGTGTTCGCGACCGTGGCCGCCCGGCCGCACGTGCACGACGCGTCGTGGTTCGCGCACGCCCCGGTGGTGCTGCACGTGTCGCTGCGCGACCTGGCCCCCGAGGTGCTGCTGGCGGCCACCAACGTCGTCGACGACGTGGACCACTGCCTCAAGGCCGAGACCTCGCCCCACCTGACGGAGCAGCGGACCGGCAACCGGGACTTCCTCGCCGGCACGCTGGCCGACGTGATGGCCGGGCGCGTCGACGTGCCGGCGGACCGGCCGGTGGTCTTCTCGCCCTTCGGCCTCGGGGTGCTGGACCTGGCGGTCGGGAAGTTCGTCTACGACGAGGTCGCCCGCTCCGGCGGGCTCCAGGTCGTCGACGGGTTCTTCTCCGAGCTGCGGCGTCACGGGTGAGCGGCGCGACCCCGTGTGCGCGGTCGTCCCGTCCCTGCTGCCCGGCGTCGCCCAGGTGTGGTGGGCGCGCGCCGAGGAGGCCCGCCCGGGGCACGACGCCCTGCTGACGCCGGCGGACCGGGCGCGACGCTCCCGGCTGCGGCGGGCGGCCGACCGCCGCCGGTCCACGGTCGCCGCGGCCGTCGTCCGCCTCGTTCTGGGCGCGCACGCCGGCGCGGAGCCGACCGCCCTGTGGATCGACCGGACGTGTGCCCGCTGCGGTGGCCAGCACGGCCGGCCCTGGCTCCCGGAGGTCCCCGACCTGCAGTTCTCGGTCACCCACTCGGCCGGCTGGGTCGCCGTCGCGGTGTTCCGGGGCTGCCCCGTCGGCGTCGACGTCGAGGAGGTGGGGCTGTTCGAGGACGGCGAGCTCGGCAGCATCGCCGACCAGGCGCTGGCGCCGGAGGAGCGAGCCGAACTGGCCCGGCTGCCGTCGGAGGACCGCGCGCGGGCCTTCACCACCTACTGGACCCGCAAGGAGGCGCTGGTCAAGGCGACCGGTGAGGGCCTGGCGACGCCGCTGGACCGGCTGGTCGTCTCGCCGCCGGCGGCGCCGGCCCGGGTGCTGCGCTGGGCCGGGCACGACGACCGGGCGTCTCTGCGCACGCTGGAGGCGCCCCCCGGGCTGGTCGGGGCGCTCGCCGTCGTGGGCGGGACGCCGCTCCGGGTGTACGAGGAGCGCGCCGACGAGCTGCTCGATCAGACCAGCCGGCGGCTGCCGGGCGCCACCACGCGCAGCCAGCGGTAGCCGTAGCCCTCCAGCGCCAGCTCCACCCCGCCGTCCTCGGCGACCGCCTCCTCGCCCGGCTGCAGCAGGTCGACCAGCCGGTGGTCGGCGCCGCAGTCCTCCAGGGTGAGCGGGACCTTGCGGGGCTCCGGGCCGAGGTTGTGGACGGCGACCAGCGCCCCGTCGTCCCAGCTGCAGAGGTGGGCCAGCACCTCCGGGTGCGGCTGGTCGAGGACGGTGTGGTGCCCCCAGCCCAGCTCCGGGGACTCCCGGTAGCGGCGGATGAGCAGCTCCATGAACGACAGCAGCGAGTCCGGGTCGCGCCGCTGGTCGGCGACGTTGACGAACTCCGGGGCGAAGCCGCCGTCGACGACCGGACCGGGCAGCCGGTCGGGGTCCTCGACGGTCGAGAAGCCGCCGTTGGAGCCGGAGGTCCACTGCATCGGCGTCCGGACGGCGAGACGCCCCTCGGCGTCGAGGTCCTCCCCCATCCCGATCTCCTCGCCGTAGAACAGCACCGGGGTGCCGGGCAGCGAGAACAGCAGGCTGTAGACCATGCGGACCCGCCGCGGGTCGCCGTCCAGCATCGGGGGCAGCCGGCGGCGCAGGCCCCGGCCGTAC
The DNA here is from genome assembly GCF_048569675.1 of Geodermatophilus sp. CPCC 206100. NCBI lineage: Bacteria > Bacillati > Actinomycetota > Actinomycetes > Geodermatophilales > Geodermatophilaceae > Geodermatophilus > Geodermatophilus sp. CPCC 206100. The sequence continues at coordinate 132,835 of NZ_JAQISV010000007.1, read as the reverse complement.
ACCTGCATGCGCTCCTCGGGGCCGAAGGCGGCGAACACCTCCTGGCGCTCGTCGTCCGAGAGCTTGTCGAGGGTCAGCTCGTCGTGGTTGCGGACGAACGTGGCCCACTGGCTGTCCGGGTTCACGGCCGGGCGCTCGGTGAGCGCGGTGCGCAGCGGACCGGCGTCGGCCCGGGCCAGCGACAGGTAGAGCGCCTGCATGCCGACGAAGTCGAAGAGCATGGTCAGCTCGTCGCCGTCTGCGCCGCCGAAGAACTCGACCTGCTGCTCGTGCGGCAGGTTCACCTCGCCGAGCAGGATGCCGTCGCCGGTGCGGCGGCCGAGGAGGGCGCGCAGCGCGCGGAGGTACTGGTGGGGGTCGGGGAGCTCGCCGGCGTCCTCCGGCTCCACCTCGAGGAAGAAGGGGACGGCGTCGACGCGGAAGCCCGACAGCCCCAGCTGCAGCCAGAAGCCCATGATCTTGGCGACCTCGTCGCGCACCCGCGGATCGGCCACGTTGAGGTCGGGCTGCTCCTTGTAGAAGCGGTGCTGGTACCACTCCTCCGTCGCCTCGTTGTAGGTCCAGGTGCTGTCCTCCTGGTCGGGGAAGACCACCTGGGCGGAGGTGTCCGGTGGCTCGTCGTCGCGCCAGACGTAGTAGTCGTGGAAGGGGTCGTCGCGGCTCTGCCGGGCGCGCTGGAACCACGGGTGCTGGATCGAGGTGTGGTTCACCACGAGGTCGGCGATGACCCGCATGCCGCGGTCGTTGGCCGTCCGGATCACCTCCACCAGGTCGCCGTGCGTGCCCAGCCGCGGGTCGACGCCGTAGAAGTCGGTGATGTCGTAGCCGTCGTCGCGCTCGGCGGTCGGGTAGAAGGGCATGAGCCACAGGCACGTGACACCGAGGTCGGCCAGGTGGTCGATGCGCTGGGCCAGGCCCTCGAAGTCGCCGCAGCCGTCGCCGTTCCAGTCCAGGTAGGTCTCGACGTCCAGGCAGTAGACGACCGCCGTCTTCCACCAGAGGTCGCTCGTGTCCGTGATCCGCATGCGGGCGTCCTCTCCTCGGAGTCGGTCGCGTCGTCCCTACCGCAGATCGGGCGCGCGGTCGACCCGGTCGTCGTCGAGGAGCTGGAACAGGACGTGGTCCTGCCAGCGGCCGGCGATGCGCAGGTACCGCGGGGCCATGCCGATCCGTGCGAAGCCGTTGTGCTCCAGCACGCGCTGCGAGGCGGTGTTGTGCAGCAGCGTCGCCGCCTGCAGCCGGTGCAGGCTCAGCGCGCCGAAGGCCGTGCGGACGACGGCGGCCACGGCGGCGGTGGCCACCCCGCGGCCGGTGGCGGACCGGGCCAGCCAGTAGCCCAGGTCTCCCGACTGGAACGCCCCGCGGACGATGGTGTTGACGTTCACCCGGCCGACCGGGTCCCCGTCGAGCACCACCACCCCGGGCCAGACGGCGCCCTGCCGGTACCGCTCGAGGGTGCGGGCGGCCTCGGCGCGCTGGAAGTCGACGGTCGCGTACTCGTCCGGGCGCAGCGCGTCCCAGGGCGCCAGGTGCTCGCGGTTGTCCGCCAGGAGCCGGGCGAGCGCGGGCGCGTCGTCCTCGCTGAGCAGGCGCACCACGACGTCCACGCCCGGGGACCCTAGGTCCCGGCCGTCCCCTCCCGCTCCCGCCGCTCCAGCTCGACCGCCACGCGCACGCGGGCCTCGGCCAGACCCGGCCGCCCGCTCCGGACGTGCCGGGTCAGCAGCGAACGGGCCCGGTCCAGCTCCGGGGCCGGCATCGGCTCCCGGGCGTTGACCCGCCGGATCACGTCGTCCACCTCGTCCATGCGTCCCCGTCCCCGTGGGTGTGTGCCGCTGGAACTCCCTTCGCTGCGGCGGCCGCCGGTGGATGCGGCCGCCGCCGGGGTCACGGGAGCAGGGCCGGCTGCGGCTCCTGGTGCGGCCGCAGCGGCTGGGCCGGCCCGGGCGGGTCGATGGCGACCGCCGGTGCCGGGGTCGTGACGTCGAGCTGCGGCAGGACGTGCTCCCCGAAGGCGTCGAGGAAGGGCAGTTGCTCCTTGCCGACGTGGTGCAGGTAGATCTGGTCGAACCCGAGCTCGACGTACTCGGCCAGCCAGGCGGCGTGCTGCCCGAGGTCGGCGGAGATGCGCACCACCTCACCGACCGCCTCCGGGGTCACGTGGGCGCTGGCCTGGTCGAAGGCGCGGGTGGTGTCGAGGTCCCAGCACAGCGGCGGGGGGAAGACGTTGCTCCTCCACTGGTCGTGGGCGATGGCCACCGCGCGGTCGGGGTCCGGGTCCCAGCTGACGTGCACCTGCAGGGTCAACGTGCCCTGGCCACCGGCGTCCCGGTAGGCGGCGATCACCTCGCGGAGGGTGTCGTGCGGCTGGTTGATGGTGACCAGGCCGTCGGCCCACTCCGCGTGCCGCCCCGCGGTCTTGGCGGTGACGGCCGGGGCGATGAGCGCCGGCTGCTGGTCGGGGAGGGTCCAGATCCGGGCGCGGTCGACGGTGACCAGCCCCTCGTGGCTGACCTCCTCGCCGGCCAGCAGGGCGCGGATGACGTCGACGCACTCTCGCAGCCGGGCGTCCCGGAGCTCCTTGCGGGGCCAGACGTGCCCGGTCACGTGCTCGTTCATCGCCTCGCCCGACCCCAGCGCCACCCAGAACCGGCCGGGGAACATCGCGCCGAGCGTGGCGATGGCCTGCGCGACGATCACCGGGTGGTAGCGCTGCCCGGGCGCGTTGACCGCCCCGAAGGGCAGCCCCGTGGTGGCGAGGGCGGCACCGAGCCAGGACCACGCGAAGCCCGAGTGCCCCTGCCGCTCGTTCCACGGCTCGAGGTGGTCGGAGCACATGGCAGCGGTGAAGCCGACCTGCTCGGCGTGCTGCACGGCGCGGAGGAGGTCGGCAGGGTGCACCTGCTCGTGCGAGTTGTGGAAGCCGATCACCGTCATGCCCGGCCCCCTACCCGCGCCGCCGCGCTGCCTACCGGCGACTCAGGGCACCAGCGGCGGGGTCACACCCGAGTCGCGGTAGAGCGCGGTGAGGGCCTCGTTCCAGGCCGCTCCGGCCTCCGCGCGCACCTCGCCGTAGCGGGCCAGCGACGACTGGCGGGCGGGGCCGTCCGCGCTGAGCAGCGTGCGGGCGCCGTCGAGGAACCGCTGGCTGGCGTCGACCATGGCCTCGTGCGTGCCGGCGCGGCGGCTCCCCGAGGGCGGTTCGCGGTCGGCCAGCTGCGCCTGGAAGGTCTCGACCGCCTCCACGGCGGAGAGGACGACGACCGACTGGGTCCCGCCGTACGCCTGGGTGCGGATGCCGGTGGCGGTCGCGTCGAGTTCGGCGACGACGCTGTTGCCGAGGCGGATGAGCGGGTCGAGCTCGTTGACGTAGCCGGTCACGAGCTCCATCGAGGCCTGGCGCGCCTCGACCTCCTCGGCCGCCTGGCGAGCCGCGTCCGCGGCCTGCTCCTCCGCGACGCGGGCCTGGGCCGCGGCGTACTCCTGAGCGACCGGGGACCCGGCCGGGATCTCGTCGATCGCCCGCTGCTCGTCCCGCTTGCCGACCTCGAAGGTGACGACGTCGCCCGGGGTCACCGGCTCGCCAGGGGCCGGGCTGGTCGCGACGACGACCCAGTTCGCGTCCATGAAGACGGCGCGGTCCTCGAAGGCATCGAGGTCCTCGAACTCCTCGAAGCCCATGGCCTCCAGCTCGCGGTGCGCCTCGTCGAGCGGCTGGCCGACGAGGTCGGGGAGGTCGAGCGGATCGGCCCCGCAGCCGGTGGCCAGCACGAGGACGGCGGCGAGGGCGGCGAGACGCGCGGAGGTGACGGAGCGGAGCACCGCGGCAACCTAACGTCGTCAGATCCGCTCCCGCCGTCATGAGACGCGAGTCCGGCTCCGGTCCGACCTCTCGTCTCGCTGGGGTCACTCGGGTGCACCCCCGTCCCGGCCGGCCCGCACCGTCCGGCCGCCGCGGCAGCCGGCGGCTCGGCCGCGGCTCGGCACGGGGCGCGGCTCCGTCTGGATCAGAACGGGGGCGGGTCGTCGGCGGGGTCGGGCGACGGTGGGCGTTGCGGTGGCGGGCCGGCCAGTACCCGGTGCCCGGTGAGCGGCACCGCGGGTGGCCGCTGGCCGGGTGGGCGGCTCCTGCGGGTCACGCCGCTGGGGGTGGTGACGGTGAGTGTCCCGTCGGGGGTCATGGTGTGGGACCAGCCGCGGGCGTGGGTCTTGAGCCGGTGGTGACGCCGGCACAGGCAGCACAGGTTGACGACCTGTGCCTGATATGCCTCCTCATGTCGACGCCCCGGTCCGCCGCGATCTACGCCCGCATCAGCAGCGACCAGGGCGGAGAAGGCCTCGGCGTGCAGCGCCAGGTCGAGGACTGTCGCAAGCCGGCCGTCAACCTCGGCTGGGACGTGGGCGAGGAATACGTCGACAACGACTTCTCCGCTTACTCCGGCAAGGTGCGGCCGGACTATCAGCGGATGCTGGCCGACCGGGCCTCCGGTGATCGCGACGGCGTGCTCGTCCACCACCTGGACCGGCTCACCCGCCGCCCGCGCGAGCTCGAGGAGTTCCTCGAGGTGATCGACGCGGCCAAGGTCCGGCACGTCAAGTTCGTCACCGGCGACGCCGACCTAGGCTCTGGCGACGAACTACTCGTGGCCCGGATTATGGGCGCCGTGGCAGCCGGAGAGAGCGCGGCCAAGAGCCGCCGCGTGAAGCGCAAGATGCTGCATAACGCCGAACTCGGCCTGCCGCACGGCCGGTCGCTGCGCCCGTTCGGCTTCGAACAGGACGCGATCACCCACCGTCCCGACGAGGCCGAGGTGTTGCGAGAGGTGGCCGAGCGCTTCGTCGCCGGAGAGTCGCTGCGATCGCTGTGCACCGACCTCGACCAGCGCGGCGTGCGCACGGAGAAGGGCTCACCGTGGCAAACCCAAAGCCTGCGCTTCGTGCTGGCCAATCCACGGATCGCCGGACTGCGAGCGCATAACGGCGAGGTGATCGGCAAGGCCGTATGGGAGCCGATCATCAGCGAGGACCTGCACCGGCGAGTGCTGGCCACCATCGCCTCCCGCAAGGTGTCCGGCCGCCGCACCCCCCGGGCCTACCTCCTGTCAGGGCTGCTGCGCTGCGGCAAGTGTGACGGCACCCTCTACTCCTCCCTACGGCAGGACTCCCGCCGCTACGTCTGCCTGTGGCCCGGACCACCGCGGCTGCGGCAAGCTCACCGTGGTCGCTCCGCCGCTGGAGCGGCTGGTTACCGAGTACGCGCTGTTCCGGCTGGACAGCCCCGCCGTCGCTGATGCGATCGCCGGGCGCAGCAGCGCCGGGGACGAGGCCTCACTGCTCGCGATGCAGCTGGCTGAAGAGCGGGAGACGCTGGACTATCGGGCCCAGGAGTTCGGGGTCAAGCGGACCGACCGGCGCCAGTGGGAGAAAGCCCGCACTCCGGTCACTGCGCGCATCGCCGAGTCGGAGAAGCGCCTGGCCAACCTCACGCGGACCGACACGCTCACCGGGCTGGGTACCGGCGAGGTGCTGCGCGAGCAGTGGGTCGGGCTCAACCTCTCCCGCCAGGCCGCCATCCTCCGCACGCTGATCGCCCCCGTCACCATCGCCGCCGGGGTCCGCGGAGCCCGAGCCCTCGACCCCGACCGCGTGCAGGTGACCTGGCTCCTCTGAGCCCCGCCGGCCGGCCGCGCGCTTCGCCCTCCGGGCGAGCGCGTGCGACCGATCCTCCGGCGCCCCCAGCAGCGCCACGACCCGAGACACGGCGGTCACGTCCTCGACATGCAGCGGCACTCCCGAGGCCTCGCACGACGCCGCCACGCGCGCGGCCAGCTCCTCGGGGCTCATGACCACATCGCCCACACCGCGGGCGGCCCTTCCCAGCCGATCGCCTCGTCCGAGGTCCACCCCTCGACGGGCTCGCCACCCATCGCCTCGGCGGCTTGAGCCAGGACGTCCTCGACACTGCGGCCAGACAGCCGCACCCACTCCGGTTGGAAGCCCTGCGCCACCTCGTAGCGGTGCAGCCCCGGTACCCGCCGGGCATCGAACGCCTTGTGTACGTACTTCGACAGGTAGCGCGCGGCCACCCGAGCCTCATCCCGCGGCGTCGAGCCCGACGGCAGATGCCCAAGCAGCTTGATGTGCACAAACCCGTGCCCCCAGGCCCGCTCGATCAACCGGCGGGCGATGAAGCGCCCAACCGCGAAGTCACGTGCTGCCGTGGTCTGTCTTGTGCCACTCCGGCACCCACACGTAAGCGAACGGAGCCCCGCCGAGCAGGTCCCGCAGCGTCCGAAAGAATTGCGCCACGTCGCGGCGAAGCTGGGACGGATCGTGACAGCCCGTACCGCGGTACGTCAGGGTCCCCAGCCGGTTGAGCCGGTTGTGCGCGCAGTACCGGCGCACCATCCGCGCCGCCCGCCTCGCTGCTTCCTTGCGCGACCGGTCCGGGTCACCGCCACCCGCGTAGCGCTGCATCGACACCGAGTAGCGGAACGAGCCCCCGACTTCACCAGCACCGGGATAGAGCGTGACGAACCAGCCCGCAGGACTGGACGCAGACAGGGATAGGGCAACCACGAAGGCCTCCGGAGCAACCGATCAGCAACTGATCGGCCCCGGCGGCTACGCCCTCGCGTCATCTACTGCTTCGGCATCAGCAGCCTGCCGCCCACACACTCATCCCGAGGCTCACGGGGATTGGGGCCCTACCCCGGTCGCGCAGTGTGGGTTACGCGCACCGTTGATCCGCTAGCCCGCGCAGCATCAACAAGCCCCACCAGCGTTGTCAAGTCAGGCGGCGGAACGGCGACCTCTCCGGCGCGAGCATGAGCCACACCCGCCCACGACCAAGGGCAGACCCCAGCGGCCTGGGCACACGTAGCCCTTGGCCGTAGTCGCGCGGCAGGAGCACGAACCTGCGGAGCCGCCTCAGGAACGGGTCAGAGGACGACCCGAGTTATGTTGCTACTTCAAGTCAAGACGCGGCGCTCGCGCGCCGCGTCGCGATCGCTGTTGGGCGACGGTGCGGAGCCTGATGCGATCGTCGTAGGTCAGCTCACCCAAGTTCAGCAAGCGGTCCACTAGTGACGTCAAGCTGACTTGGAGGCGGTCAGCCAGAACCGAGATCGTCTCGATGTCGTCGAGTGCCCCGTCGGTGTCAACCAGCGCTTCCCTCAAGAGCCAACTGGGCATCAAGAAAGCTGCGGCGAAGGCGTTTGCACGTTGTTCAATCGCCACGGGGGCCCATGGCCCGCTCGCAATGGCGAGCTCGTCCCCATGCTCCTTATCAAGCAGCAGGTGGCAAAGCTCATGAGCCAAAGTGAAACGGTGCACGGCCGGGTTCGCCTCATGGCGGCCATACGCGAAGTTCGGGTTCGTGAAAACGTGTGGCTTTTGGAAGGGACCAACCACTGAAACGGCCCGCAAGTTGGCGTCGGACAGCCTCATTCCGCTGACGGAGACACCAAGGTCAGTGAGCACCCGCTCCACGTCGATGGCCAGCGCTGCTCCCTCAACGGGCATACCGATCTGCTCGCAGGCATCTTCCCCGAGTCGGCTTCCCTGCTCCCCCGGTGAAAGTTGGCCAAGCTTTCTCTCGTCCAGCGCGACAGCGTCAATGCTCGCGAGCCACTCCTTCGAATCCGGAACATAGTTCGAGACGAGGGCAGTGGCCAGCGACGAGACGTCCGATAGTTCAATATCTGGACTGAGTGCACCGTACAAGAGGCGAGCGTAGGGGGTTCCCGATACGACCAAGGGCGACTCAAGCTCGTTGCCAAGCAATGCCTGCCGGACGTCGTTATCAACGGCGCGCAAGGCGTCATCAACTTGGTCGCTGACCGCTCTAAATTGCTCGACCTGGTCACCAAGACCGCTCAGCCACGCCAAACGATCAGTGCGACGAGCCTCTCCTTGCACCAGAGAGGTCATACGAACCTCAAGGGCCGTCAAGCGTTCTGAGTAAGGGAGTCGTCGGCGAAGCTCAGCTACCGCTCCGGTCAGAACCTCGTAAAGACACTGCGCGACCGTAGCGACCTGCACACGGTAGGTCCGGTTAGCCCACAAGAAGGCGGTGTCTCGAGGAACGCCCGGAAGCGTCTCACCGCCCGTAGATATTTCTAGCTCGTCGCGGTATCGGCGGATGTACACATCCGGAAACAGCCCTCCCTCTCGGGCTGCCCGAACGTTGTGACGAGTCCACCAGCGGACCCAGCTGTCCATCCAGTCGAACTCGTCCACCTCTTTGAGGCTGAGCGGAGGCAACTTGGTCTTCTCCATCGCCACAGCCGCCGACTCGCCCACATTCTTCAGGGGTAGGCGTTCTTCGTGGAGCAGGGGATCCCAAAACTCGATGAACCACTCGATCAGTGGCAGCAGGTACCAATGTGAACCTTGAACCAACTCATCATTCTCGCGATGAGCAGTGAGGTTCTCCCCGTCCACATAAATGGAGAAACTTCCCCAGGACTCACGATCCTCGGACTGACTCGCATCCTCATCGCCGTGAGGATTTCGAGTGAAGGCCACCTTGAATGCGAAGTTCAGGGGGTCCCCTGACTGCATCTCCCAAGACATGAGGCTCTACCTAAAAATTCGAACGCAGAGCGCGCCGGGTGATCTTTCGTTCAGCCAGCCACTGCCGCCGCACAGATTCCGGCACCTCGCGCCAGAGCACGGGGAACCCGTGCCAGACGTCGGGGGCATGCTGATGCCCGCAGTAGGCATGCTCGCCGTCAGTGGCGTACCTCTTGCCGGGCTTGGTGGGGTGCTGGACGCTCTCAGCGAGGAGGGTCGGGCCATCCGCATGGGTAGGACACATCGATCCCGACGCTCCTCTCTGCCACGGTTCCTTGTGCTTCGGGTTGGGCTCGTACCTCAAGTGTCCCCCTCGTGCACATGCAAGTCGACGCAGGCTAACCCTTCCGTGGGTCAGTGGTTGGCCTTCGCGCTGCCGACACAACGTCCCCGAGGCAGACGTCTCCGCTGCGTAGCCATGCCTGACAGGACTTGCGACCGTTGCCAGACGACGCGCCGCCCTGCCTCTTACGCCCGCTCGCCTCGGTCCCGACGGTGCATTAGGCACTAGCGAGGTTCTCGCACGCCGTCGGCCGCCCCGGGCGTGTGGGAGGACGTGGTCCAGGTCGGCCCACCCGGCCTGGTTGCGGCAGCCGGGGTGGCGGCAGGTGCGGTCGCGCGTGGCGACCCAGCGGCGCTGGGCGGCGGTGGGCCGGTAGGCGTCGGTGGGCGCGGGCCGGTGCAGCAGCGGGCAGCCGCAGGCGGTGTCGGGGCCGTGGGTGGAGCAGCCGCGGCGGGCGATCCGCTCGACATCGCGGCGGGTGGTCGTGGCCAGCAGCGCTCCGCAGTCGTCGGTGATCGCGATCGTCATCGACCCGCCGGTGGGGGCCTGGAGGCCGCCCGGGCAGACGGCGTCCAACTGGGTGAGCAGCTCGCGCAGGTGAGCTGCGGTGATCGGTTGCCCGTCCACCTCCCCGGTCGGCTCAGGCCGGGCGAACACGGCAGGAACGGCGCCGCCCGTGGCGAGGAACCGGGCCGGGGCGAGCGCGTCGAGCGGGGCGGTGACGGTGAGCTGGGCGGTCACCGGTTCCCGGTCGGCGTCCCACGGCCGGAGCACCAGGCCGGCGAGCGCCCCGACCCGCAGCATGCCGAGCGGGCGCTGCTCGCCCTCCTCCTTCGCCGCCGCCCGCGCCAGCCCGTCGAGGACCTGGCGGCAGGCGGTGGAGAACTCGTGCGGCATGCGCGCCGCCAGCTCGGAGATGCCGTCGCCGATCGGCCGCACCACCACGTTCGCCCCGCGGAGGGCATCGTCGCGGCGGCGGCCGGCGGCGGCGGAGTCGCGGGCGGTCAGCTCGGTCTGAACGAGCGCCTGGAGCCGGCGGATGGACAGCTCACCGGCCCGCGGCAGCACCGCCGCCTCCACCGCCGCGACCACCCGGGGATCGGTGGCCCGCGCCTTCCAACCGAGCTCACCGGCGATCGCCCGCGCCCGCGGCCAGTCCAGCCGTCCCTCGGCCAGCGCGGCCCGGGTGGCCGGCAGCCTCTCGGTGAGCGTCGTCGCCTGGTCGATCAGCGTGGTCGCCGCGGCCCGCGAGGTGGCCAGCACCAGCGCCAGCTCGTCGGCGAAGAACTCGCTGACCCCCGCCGGCGCCCCGGGACCGGGCACCCCGTCGGACGCCGCGGCACCGGGCCGGCCGGGCTCGCGGTCGAACGTGTCCGGCCGGTCCCCCGCCAGGCCGGCCACCAGGTCCAGCTCGTAGGCCGCCAGCATCGCCTTCAGCTGCTGCAGCCGCCGCAGCTCCTCGACCTTCTCCGCCGCGCTGCGGATGTGCACCGGCAGGGCATCGGCGAGCTGGACCGGGACCGGGTCCACCGGGACACCGGCGGGCAGCACGAGGGGAGCGACCGTCAGGCCGACCCCGAACTCGCTCCCACCGAACACACCCAGAACCCAGAACGGGGGTACGACAGTTCCGGGCCCCTGACCAGGGCGGACGGGCAGATCGAGCACGGGCGACCCGGGTCAGGAGCGGGCGCGGAGGGCGGCGATCCACCACTCCACCGCCGGCACCGAGGGCTCGAACGGCGGCCAGCCGTTGAGCACCCCGAGCAGCTGCCAGTAGCGCTCCACCCGGGCGTCGGTGAACGTCGCGAGCCGGTCGGCGAGCTCGGCCCGGCGTCCGGGCGCGACCTCTCCCAGCCACTCGACGACCAGGGCCTCGGCACTCGGCGAGCCCGGCGTCAGCCCGGAGTCCAGTGCCCTGCGCCCGAGGGACACCATCCGCCCGGCGTCGGCTCCCAGCGTGTCCGGCTCCTCCGGGGTCGCCCCGGCGCCGGCCACGGCCATCTCCCGCACCCGGCCGGCGAAGGCGGGGTCGGCCACGAGCCGCGCCAGCTCCAGCCAGGCACCGACCTGCTCGGGGGTCGGCTCCTCCGGCAGCTCGGCGGGCAACGTGCGCATGCCCGCGGCGATCCCGGCGCCGGGCGCGTCGTCGGGCAGGCCGGCGAAGGCGCGCTCGACGAACTCGTCGATCATCTGCTGCCGCTCGCGGGCGGACAGGGTGGCCAGGTCGTGCACGATCCTCATCTCCTCCGTCGTGGTGCCCGCCGTCGCCACGAACCGCAGCAGGGTGCGGCGCAGGCGCAGCAGGCGGATCTCGGCGTCCAGCGCGCGGACGTGGTCGGCGGCCACCTCGGCCACCGTGCGCCGGCGTCCGAGCAGCTCCCGGATCGCCGGCAGCCCCAGGCCCAGCTCGCGCAGCGTCCGGACCAGGTCCAGCCGGGCGACGGCCGCGGCGTCATAGACCCGGTAGCCGCCGGCGGTGCGGGACGGCGGGTCGACCAGCCCCTCGTCCGACCAGAAGCGCACCGTGCGCACGGGGACCCCGAGCCGGTCGGCGAGCTGCCCGATGGTGAACGCCATGCGGAGCACCCTGCACCTTCCAGTCGCTGGAGGGTCAAGGGGAGACCGGCACCACTCTCCGCTTGCCGTGTGCGCACGCCACCGGGTGGGGAGTATCGGGGCGTGACGCGCACGCCACCCACTGACGAGTGGGGCATCGACCCCAGCTGGCTCGACGCCCTGGACGAGGAACACGAGGTCGACCAAGCCACGATCGACCGGCTCCGGGAGGTGATCGGCACCCCGCCGGCCGACCTCGACGAGCGCGCGCCGATCGTCGCCCGGCCCGGGGACGCGCTGGAGGTCGACGAGGCCGAGGTGACCTGCGAGGACGGCTCGGTCCGGCACGTGGACGGCGCGCTGCCCGAGGACTTCCCGCTCGGCTACCACTGGCTGCAGGTCCCCGGCGGGCCGCGGCGCCGGCTGATCGTCTCCCCCGGCCGCTGCTGGCTGCCCGAGGAGCGCGCCTGGGGCTGGGCGGTGCAGCTGTACGCCACCCGGAGCCGTGACAGCTGGGGCATCGGCGACCTCGCCGACCTGCGGGCGGTCCGCGAGATGGCCGCCGGTCAGGGCGCGGGCTTCGTCCTCATCAACCCGCTGCACGCCGTCGCCCCGACGGCGGGCCAGGAGGCCAGCCCCTACCTGCCGGCCACCCGGCGCTTCCGCAACCCGGTCTACCTGTCGGTCCCCGAGGTGCCGGGCGCGCAGGCCGTGGACCTGGACGACGAGGCCGGCCGCGCCCTGGGCGACGGTGACCTGATCGACCGCGACGCCGTCTGGGCCCGCAAGCGCGAGGTGCTCCGCCGGGTCTTCGACGCCGCCGGCCGCGCCGACCCCGCCTTCCCCGACTGGTGGTGGCACCAGGGCCAGTCGCTGCAGGACTGGGCCACCTGGTGCGCCCTGGCCGACGTCCACGGCGGGGACTGGCACGCCTGGCCGGAGGAGCTGCGCGACCCGCGCAGCGAGGCGGTGGGCCGCTTCGTCGCCGAGCACGAGCGGGACGTCGCCTTCCACGCCTGGCTGCAGTGGGCGCTGCACCTGCAGCTGGAGCGGGCGACCGAGGGCATGACCGTCATCCAGGACCTCCCGATCGGCGTGGCCGGCGGCGGCGCCGACGCGTGGACCTGGCAGGCGACCCTGGCGAACGGGGCCACGGTCGGCGCGCCGCCGGACGCGTTCAACTCCCAGGGCCAGGACTGGGGCTCGCCCCCGCTGATCCCGTGGCAGCTGCGCGCGGCGGACTACGAGCCGTTCATCCAGAGCATCCGCGCCACGATGGCCGGCGCGGGCGGGCTGCGCATCGACCACGTCATGGGCCTGTTCCGGCTCTGGTGGGTGCCCTCGGGCGGCAGCGCGGCCGACGGCGCCTACGTGCGCTACCCGGCCGAGGACCTGCTGGACATCGTCGCGCTGGAGAGCACCCGCGAGCAGGCGGTCGTCGTCGGCGAGGACCTCGGCACCGTGGAGGAGGGCGTCCGCGAGGCGATGGCCGAGCACGGCATCCTCAGCTACCGGCTGCTGTGGTTCGAGGAGGACGCCCCGGCCACCTGGCCGGAGACCGCGATGGCCGCCGTCACCACCCACGACCTGCCCACCGTGGCCGGGCTCTGGACCGGCTCCGACGTCGAGGAGCAGCGCGAGCACGGCACCGGGAGCGACGAGGAGCTCGAGCGCGGGCGCGCGTCGCTGCTCGAGCGGCTGCCGGGGCTGCGCAGGAACGCCAAGCCCGAGACGGCGGTGCGGCGCGCCCACGAGCTGCTCGCGCAGGCGCCGTCCCTGCTGCTGTCGGCCACCCTGGACGACGCCGTCGCCGAGCGCCGCCGGCCGAACATGCCCGGCACCACCGACCGCCCCAACTGGTCGCTGCCGCTGCCCGTCCTCGTCGAGGACCTGCCCGGGCACCCGCTCGTGCAGACGGTGGCCCGTACGCTCGCGGAGGGTGTCGGCCGGCACGACTGAGCCGCACATCCACCGCCGCGTCCGTCGAACGCCTGTTCGATGGGCGTGCCAGACTCACCCCATGGCCGGCGGCATGCACCCAGGACGGTCGGGCCGCTCCCTCGGGGAGCGGGCGGCGCAGTCCGGGGTGGCCCCCGCGCCGGTCCCCGAGCCCGTCCGCCCGGCGGCGACCAGCCGCCGGGCGGACGGCCGGGGCCGGCACTGCTGGGTGCACGACCCACCGGAGGCACCCGGGGTGTGGCCCGGCCTCCTCGTGGAGTGGCGGCAGGCCGACGGCGGCTGGCTGGGCCGGGTGACCTACGCGGTGCCCGGCGCGCACGGCCCCGTGCTGGTGGAGGCCTGGGTGCCGGCCGTGCTGCTGGAGCAACGCTGATCACCGGTTACCGCGGGCGAGCGCTGGCTATGGCCTCGGACGACGATCCCCGATGAGCGGAGAACCACGATGAGCGAGCCCGACCGCCCGACCCTCGACGACGTCATGGACACGACGGAGTCCGCGCCCCGCGACCGTGCGCAGCACGCCGGGGGCTACGACCGGCCCAGCGACGAGGCCCTCCAGCACCGCACCGAGCAGGAGCGGCAGCTGGTCGACTCCGACGACGCCGACCCGGCCGGCGCGGAGCCGCACTCGGCCACGGACTGAGCCCGGTGACGTCCCCGGGCCGGGGAGCACCGCGCCTCGGCCCGGAGGACGTCGCCTGCTGGGTGCTCAAGTCGACCCGGCTCCCCGCGGCCATCGACCCGGACTGGCGCGGTGGCGGCACCCGCGAGCTGACCCGCTGCGTGCGCCGCTCCTACCGGCTGCAGCTCATGCGGGCCGGGCAGCCCTGCCTGCTGTGGGTGAGCGGGCGGTCCGATCCGGGCGTCCACGCGCTCGGGGAGCTGACTGCCGAACCCGAGGAGCGGGCCGACGGCCCCGTCGTCGGCGTCCGGCTGACCCGCCTGCCCTCCCCCGTGCTGCGCGCCGACCTGCTCGGCGACCCGGCGGCCGCGACCGCCGAGGTGCTGCGCATGCCCGCCGGCAGCAACCCGTCCTGGCTGTCGCGCGCGGAGTTCGCCGCCGTCCTCGCCCGGGTCCCCGAGGGCCGCTGACCCGCCTGGGACCATGGCCTCCGTGACTCCCACCCGGTACCGCTGGGGCGCGCTCGCCTGGCTGCTCACGCTGCAGTTCTTCGTCGTCGAGGCCGTCGTCGCGCTGCAGGCCGACGGCTACTCCTACGCGGACGACGTGATCAGCGCGCTCGGTGCGGCGGCCTCCCCGGCGCATGCGCTGATGAACGCCTCCTTCCTCGCCCAGGGGGTGCTCATCGGCGCAGGCGCCGTCCTGCTGCGCCCGGCGCTGCGCGGGACCGGCGGCCGGCTGGCCCCGGCGTTCCTCACCGCGGCGGCGGTCGGGGTCGTGCTGGTGGGCCTGTTCCCCCAGGACGGCCGGGAGGCGCTGCACGAGGCGGGCGCCGGGCTCTACCTCCTGGGCGGCGGGCTGGCCCTGATCGCCCTCGCCTACGCCGTCCGGCCGCGGTCGGAGGCACTGGGGACGACGCTGGCCCTGCTCGGGCTGGTCGGCGTGGCGATGACCGTCTTCTTCGTCGCCGAGATCACCGGGTACCTCGGTGAGGGCGGCACCGAGCGGGCCGCGGCCTACGTGCTCCCGGTCGGGCTGGCGCTCGCCGGGGTCGGACTGCGGCGGCTGGCGGGACGGCCGGAGTCCGCCGGGCGGCTGACGCGGCGCGAGCAGCGGGCCCGGGAGCGGGCGGCCGAGCAGGACCGGCGCACCGAGCGGGCCCGCGAGCGCGACGCCGCCCTGGAGGCCTCGACCGGCACAGCCGGGCAGCCCGCGCCTCCGGCGGCCGACGGGCCCGACGAGGACTTCGACCCCGACGACCCCTGGGCTCGGACGCGGCGCCGGGAGTGACCGGTCAGCCGGCCGGCTCGACGCGCAGCACCTCGGCCACCGGACGCCGGCCCGAGTGCGGGGCGTCCCCGGTCGACGGATACCCCATCCGCAGCAGCATCTGCGGATAGCCGACCAGCGACAGCCGGCTGCGCAGCCGGGTGCGGGTGGCCGGCCAGTCCAGCGCCTGGGTGAGCGGAGAGGCGGCGACACCCTCGACCGTCGCGGCCAGCAGCAGCCGGCCCAGCGCCTGCCCCGACAGCAGCCACGCCCCTCGGTCGTCGCTCTCGGTGCCCAGCAGCACGACGGTGGGCCGCTCCACCGCCGGGGGCGGCGCGTCGGCCGCGTCCTCCGGCAGGAAGTGCCCGTGCGGCTCGCGGGTGCCGACGACGAAGTCGCGGATCAGCCAGTTGGAGGGCCGGGTGGCCGGGTCCTCGCTGGGGACCGCCTCGACGGGGACGCCGTCCAGCGCCGCCGGATCGGTGCGCAGCCAGCGCTGCAGCTCCGCGACGTACTCGGGGTCGCTGCGCTCGATCTCCTCCGCGCGGGAGATGAGGAAGACCGTGGCGACCTCCTCCTCCGACTCGGTGATCGGCTTGACCCACACCCCGAGTCGGCCGGCGTCGGCCTGCAGCCGGTCGACCAGCCCGGCGGGGAGACCGCGCGGCTGGAACGGCGCCCGCTCGGTGTGCCGCCGGGGGATCGCCTGCGCCAGCGCGGTGACGTCGGCCCCCCGTCCTGCCTACCCCATGACGCGTTGCGTGCGCGACAGCGGACGCTGCCGACAGGATGGGGGTCATGAGCTCCCCTGACCCCGCCGGACGGACCCTGCGCGTGCTCGTCGGCTACGACGGCTCACCGAGCGCCGTCAACGCCATCGAGGCGGCGGCGACCCTCGTGCCCTCCGCCCAGGCGTCGATCCTCAACCTGTGGGAGCCGCCGTTCACCTCGCCGGAGCTGCGCCAGCGGCTGGCCGGGCGGGCATCGGGGTTGCAGGCGCTGGGCGCCCTGCTGGAGAAGGAGGGGCGGGCGGAGGCCGAGCGCATGGCCGGCAACGGCGTCAAGCTCGCCCGCGCCGCCGGCTGGGACGCCGAGCCGCTGGTCAAGCGCACGTTCGGCGGTGACGGCTACCAGTTCGCCCGGACGGCGGAGGAGCTCGGCGCCGACCTGGTGGTCGTGGGCTCGCGCGGCCTGGGCGGCGTCCGCGCCAGCCTGGGCAGCGTCTCCGAGCTGGTGGTGCACGTCAGCCCGGTCCCGGTGCTCGTCGTCCCGCACCCGCTGACCACCGAGGAGTGGGCCGCGGCCGCCACCGGACCGATCCTCGTCGGGACCGACGGGTCGGCCGGCGCGGACCGGGCGGTGGCCGCGGCCGCCGCGCTGTTCCCCGGACGGCGCCAGGTGCTGGTCGCCGTCGCCGAGCCCGGGGAGGGCCCCGGCCCCACGGCCCCGGACGGCGCGGAGCTGCTCACCGTGCCCTGCGCGGGTCGGCCGGGCAGTGCCCGCGCGACCGCCGCCACCCTGGCCGAGACCGCCGCCGGGCGGGCCGCCGCGCTCATCGCGGTGGGCAGCCGCGGGCACTCCGTCAGCCGCGAGCTGCTGGTCGGCAGCGTCCCCGTGGCGTTGCTGCACTGCGCGCACCGGCCGGTGCTCGTCGTCCCGGCCGAGCCCTCGCCGGCCGGCTGACCCGGGGCCGGACCGCCCGGCGCGACCTGCGCGTTCGCCCGTTCGGGCGACCCCGGCTTGGGGCCAGGGCGCTCCCCTGCCGACGGCTGCCCGACGACGCGCCGGACACGGACCCTTCCTCCGCACAGGCCCCGGTCGACCGACCGAGGTCAGGACGAACGACTGCGGAGAGAGTCCCCATGACCACAGCACGACCCCTCCCGGGGAGTCGCGGACGCGGAGCCGCTCCCTCCGCGTCGCGACTGCTCCTGAGCGCCCGCACCCGGCGCGCCCTCGTCGCCGGCGTCCTGTCGGCGGCGACCGTCACGGCCGGCACCGTCGTCGTGGCCGGCATCGCGGCCGCCGGCACCCCGCCCACCGGACCGGGCAACATCGAGGTGTTCCCGAGCCGCGACATGGTCGCCATCGAGGGCTACGCCGCCCAGGCCGGCCAGACCGCGACCCTGACGGTCACCCGCGGCGGGCAGCAGATCGGCACCGCCACCGGAGAGGTCGACGAGACCGGCTTCATGGAGTGGAACCACGAGGCCAGCCCCCTCCCCGGCGGCGGCTTCGCGGGCTGCTTCGACGGTGTCACGCCCGACATCCGGGCCGGTGACCAGGTGGCCGTCCGCTTCGACCGGTCGCCGCTGGTCGACAGCATGTCGGTCAGCTCGGCGGCGGTCACGGAGGTCACCGCCAGCGACCCCACTCCGGGCACCACCAACTCCGTCACGATCTCCGGCACCTACGGCTCGGACGTGAGCCTCGACCGGTTCGCCGTCGAGGTGGTCAACCCCGAGATGCGCGACGCGGGCGCCATCGGTGAGCGGGCGATCGGCTGGAGCCCGAACGAGGCACCGGCGGCGACGCAGGGCCACACGGTCACGGGCACCGCCGCGAACGGCCGGTTCTCGGTGACCTTCGGCAACATGTCGCAGGAAGACCAGCAGATGGTCTTCGACGGCGAGAAGGTCGCGCTCAGCTGGATGGCCGACGCGACCGTCGTCGAGGCGCAGCTCGGCCTGACGCTGGCCGAGCACGGACTCGTCGGCGGCGGGGCTCCCGGCTGCCCGGCGGGACCGGACGGCGCGGAGCCCCCGGTGAGCGAGCACACCGTCGTGTGGACCAGCGACACGGAGGCGACGGTCACCTGGGCCGCGGCCGTGCCGGTCGCGGGCGCCGAGGCGGTCGACGGCTACAGCGTCGTCGCCGTCGACCAGACGGCCAACGGCCGCGGCGCCCACCGGCAGCTGGGCTACGAGGTCGGTGCGGACGCCACCCAGGTGGTCCTCGACGGCCTGGCCGCCGACGCCCTGTACGAGATCCGCGTGCGCTCGGTCGTCGACGGCGAGCTGAGCGCCGCGTTCCCGCTCGCCGGCACGACCACGACGCCCGACGACGGCGACACGACCGCGCCCGTCCTGACCGCCACGCCGGACTTCACCACCGGGACCGCCGCGGCCCCCGTCCGCACCTCGGCCGACCGCGTGCTCACTCTGTCCGCCGACGAGGGCGCGATCTACTACACCCTGGACGGCAGCGCGGTCACCACGGAGCCGGGCGGCAACGTCCCCTCCGCCACCGCGAAGCTGTACCCGGCGGGGACGCGGATCCCGGTGACGGGTCCGACCACCGTGTCCGTCGCGGTGATCGACGCCGCCGGCAACGCCACGCACGAGACCGGTGTGGTCGCCCCGGCGGCCGCGCAGCAGGCCGTGCCCCCGACGAACGTCGGGGTGACCGGGCTGCGCGCAGGGTCGGTCGACGTCGCCTGGAGCCCGGTGCCGGACGCGACCAGCTACCGGGTCCGGGTGTGGCTGCGCAAGGACGCGGTCCGCAACGCCAGCGGGGCGATCACCGCGCCCGCCACCACGACGGTGCAGACGCAGTACGACACGGTCGTGCCGGGCGCCAGCGCGACCGTCGCCCTGCCGCGCAGCGAGAGTGGCTTCCGCTACGTCTTCCGGGTGCAGTCGCGGACGCCTTTCGCGAGCACCTACTCGGAGTTCTCGGCGGACACCCCGGTCATCAGCGCCGTCGTGCCGGGTGACGACATCGGGCTGGTCCGGGCGCGGTTCGACGCCGGGGACGACTTCCAGATCGACGGCACCGGCAGCGTGGCCGGGGCGACGATCACCGTGCACCGGCAGAACGCGGCCGGTACCGGTCCGGTCCTCACCCCGATCCCGGGCTACCCGACCGCGACCGTCGGTGCGCTCGACGAGCTCGGCGTCGGTGCCTGGGACATCACCATGGATCCGGCTCCGGCGACCAACCCGGGCGTCATCTACCTCCTGTCCAGCAACGGTGACGTGGAAGGGCCGTTCACGGTCGAGGCACGCTGACGCCGTCCCGGCCGGGCCCCGCGGGAGGCCCGGCCGGGCGGCCGGACGACGGCACAGCTGCACGGCCCGAGGGCCCGTCACCGAGGAGGTGGCGGGCCCTCGGCCTGGGTGCCTGTCGCGGACCGGGTCGTTCCGGAAGTCGCCCCCGGATTGGGGGTCCTACTCCCCCCTCCTCACGGCTGCCTGGGGACCCCCCGTTCGAGCGACCGTTCCGGCACGGCCTCGGTCACCCGATCGGGGCGCTCGCTGGACAGCGGAGACCACCATGAGTCAGTTCCGATCGACCACTGCAGGTGGTCGCGGGGGCGGATCCGGAGCCACAGCTCCTCCCGCGTCGCGACTGCCCCGACCCACCAGGCGTGCAGGCCGCGTCCTGCTCACCGGCGCCATGGCTGTCGCCACCGGTGCCAGCGGCCTCTTCGTGGCCCACACCGCAGCCGCGGCACCGCCCGCCGCCCCGCACAACATCGTCGTCTTCCCCAACCGCGACTTCGTCACCGTCGAGGGCTTCCAGAACCGCGTCGGCCAGACGGCGACCCTCGAGGTCATCCGCGGCACCCAGGTGGTCGGCTCCGCGCAGAGCGTCGTCGCGGCCGGCGACGTCGCCTTCGAGGTCAACCACCCCGGGGGTGCCTGCTGGGGCGCCGGGACCGACCTCCAGGTGACCCCGGACATCCGCGCCGGTGACAAGGTGCAGATCCGGTTCGGGACGACCGTCCTCGGCGACACCGTCGTCCAGGACGCGGCCGTCCAGGGCAGCGCGGTCCGCACGGGGAACACCGTGACCGTGCGGGGCTACATCAACGACGGCGTCAACGCCGCGCAGGTCGAGCAGCGGGTCATCAACCCCGACCTCAAGGACACCTCCATCGGCCGCCGGGACATCCGCGCGGTGCCTGGTGGTACCGGGGACACCGGCTACACCTCCAGCCTGGCCATCGACGAGGCGGCCAACACCTTCACCGCGACCTACAACTTCACCGGCGCGGACGCGGCGGCGGTCGCCGAAGCGGTCGCCACCGGTGGCGGCGAGCGGATGATGTCCTGGCAGGTGCAGGACGCGGCCGGCAACCGGCAGGGCCTGACCATCGCCGAGACCGGCGAGCCCGGCGGTCCCGGCATGGGCGGCTGCCCGGCCGGTCCGGCCGACGCGGGCGCTCCGGCCGGCTCCTTCCAGGCGGTCAAGTCCACCACGGACCCGACGAAGACGGCGGTCTCCTGGACCCCGGCGGCCGCCGTGCCCGACGCCCAGGCCGTCACCGGCTACAGCGTCGTCGCCATCGAGGCCCTGCCCGCCGATGCGGCGCCCGACACCCCGCGCAACCAGACCGGTGTGCGGCTGGGCGCCTCGGCGACGAACACCACCCTCACCCTCGACCCGGCCAAGCAGTACGACATCGAGGTCCGGTCCATCGCCGGCCCCCGCATGAGCGAGGCCTTCACCGGCGGTCCGACCGCCGGCGGCGGGACGGGAGGCACCCAGGACGGCGTCGGCCCGGAGCTGACCTCGACCCCGGCCCTCAGCGAGACGGTGGCCAACGCGGCGAGCGTGACCGTGGCCGGCTCGGACGACATCTACTACACGACGGACGGCAGTGACGTCCTGACCGGGGACGTCCCTTCCGCCACCGCCAAGGTGTACTCGGGTCCGATCGCCATCACGGCGGCCAACACCCGGGTCAACGTCGTCGGCTTCGACGCTGCAGGTGACACGAGCACCCTCACCGGCCTCGTCTCGCCGGCTCCGGCGGCCGTGGCCGCGGTCCCGACCGGCCTCACGGTCGAGAGCGTCGGCGGTGCGGGTCCCGACGCCAACGCCCCGCAGGGACAGGTGAACCTGAGCTGGACCGGGGTCAGGGACGCGACGGACTACCGCATCCAGGCGTGGACCGTGACCGGGACCGGTGCGACTGCGGTCGCCACCCGTGCGGCCCAGTACGACAAGATCGTGACGACGTCCACCGCGGAGATCACGAACCTGCCCAAGAACGCCGACGGGCAGCGGTACCGGTTCCGGGTCGCGTCGCGGACGCCCAACAGCACCGCGTTCTCGGCCAACTCCACGCCGGTCGACGCGGCCGTCCCCGGCGACACGGTCGGGATCGAGCTGGCCGACTACCGGACCGGCACCGAGTTCCGGCTCGGCGGCAGCGGCAGCATCGTCGGTGCCACCATCACCGTCCTCCGCTCGAACACCGCGGGCACCGCGCCGACCACGACGGTCCTCGGGACCGCGCCGGTCACGGCCCTCGCTCCGCCGGAGGTCGGCGGGGAGTGGGAGCTGCGGCTCTCGCCTCCGCCCGCCAACCCGGGCAAGGTGTTCATCAGGTCGAGCCAGGGCGGCGTGGCCGGTCCGTTCGACGTCACCGTCCGGTGACCCCGTCCCGGGCGGTCCGGCACCCCAGCCGGGGGTGAGCCCGCCCGGGGAGCACCACACCTGAACACACCGAGGGCCCGTCACCAGCCGGTGACGGGCCCTCGGCCTGCCCGGTGAGGCCCGTCGGCCCTGGCCGGCACCCACGGATTGGGGGGCAACCCTCCCCCTCTCGACGGCTGCCCGCACCTCGGCGACCTCGACAGGCTTGCTCCACACGTCCCGGCAACCCGCTCGAGGACGGGGGGCCCGACGCACCACCGGAGGGGAACGGCCATGAGCCTGTTGAGACGACGATCCACCAGCACCGCAGCCGGAGGCAGTGCACGACGAGGCCGGAAGGTGCTGGCCGGCCTGGCTGTGGCCGCCCTGCCGCTGAGCCTGGCGACCACCTCGATGGCCGCTACCGAGATCACCGTGAAGAACCCCGGCCAGCTCGTGCAGGCCGGTCCGGTCAACCCGGCGTACGGGTTCCCGGCCTGGTACGAGGACAAGAACGGGCTGCGCCTCGAGCCCTGCCTCGACATGTTCAACCCGCTGTGCAACATCCTCCCGGACGAGGTCCCCAACCCGTCCGCGCAGGTCTCCTTCCCGGACAACTTCCCGGGCGAGTTCTTCTACCAGCTGGCCGAGGCGGAGGTGACGCTGCGCGGCGGCGGTACCGCTCAGCTGACCCTCGGCCTCGAGGGCGCGTGGCTGAACGAGGAGGTCAACCCCGGCGACCAGACCGTCTTCGCCCGGGTCCGGGTGGACGTCGACGACGCCGCCCCGGGCACGACGTTCCGCTTCAAGCACCCGTTCGGTGAGCTGACCGTCGACACCGACGCCCGCGGTCGTGGCCGATTCGTCCAGGACGTCTCGCCGGCGCTGGGCAACTTCGACACCCCGCTGGCGGGCAACTTCGGGCCGTTCCTCCGGTGGCGACCGGGCGTCGCCCCGGCCGCACCGGCCGGCTACGTCGGTGACCCCAACGTCCCGCACCAGGTGACCGGCGGCCTGGCCGGCTGGAACCGGTTCACCGCCTGGCAGGGCACCCTCCAAGAGGGCACCACCGACATGTTCACCATCTCGGGCAAGATCGCGGTGAACACCGGCCTCAAGGTCGACCAGGCGTCGGTCAGCGGCACCAACCTCGACGTGTTCGCCACCAGCAAGGGCAACCAGCTGGAGGTCGTCGGCCAGGCCGGCAAGTTCGCCACCACGCCCATGGAGCACGACGCGGGCTCGGACCGGTTCTACGTCCGCCTCCCGCTCCAGGCGGGCGCGGCCGCGCCGACCGAGATCACCGTGCGCAACCTCGGGGACAAGCCGGTCAGCACGAGCACGTACAAGATCAACGGCGTGTCCGTGAGCCAGGCGACCTACGACGGGACGAACCTCACCGTCGCGGCGTCGGCTGTCGCACCGGCCTCCTACCCGCTCACCGTCGTCGGCATCGGGACCCTCGACTCCGCTGCGGCCAAGGCCTTCCCGATCTCCGCTCCGCCGGCGGTCGTGACGGTCAAGGACGCCAGTGGCGCCACGGGCACGCTCCAGGTGAGCATCACCGACGGTCCGGCCAGCCCCGGCGGCACCCCGCCGGCCGAGCCGGGCACCGACCCGGGCCCGGTCACCGACCCCGGTGGCGGCCCCGGCACGGAGACCCCGGCCACCGTGCCGGGTGCGCCCACCCTGGGCACCCTGACGGCCGGCAACGCCTCCGCCGTCGTCAACTGGACGGCCCCGGCCAGCGACGGCGGCGCCGCGATCACCGGCTACCGCATCACCGCGGTACCGGTGGCGCCCGCCGACAACCCCGGCGCCGTCCTGCCCGCCACGGTGACCGCGAACGCCGACGCCACGGCCACCTCGACCACGCTGAGCGGCCTGGTCAACGGGCAGCGGTACAACGTCCGCGTCCGGGCGATCAACTCGGCCGGCGTCGGTGACGGGTCCCTGGGCAAGGCGGTCACCCCCACCGCCTGACCGCACCGCGCAACCCAGGGCCCGTCACCAGCCGGTGGCGGGCCCTCGGCCTGTCCGGAGCCCCGCAGATTGGGGGGCGGAGACCCCCACGATCGCGTCTGCCCAGGTCAGGCGCCAACCGACAGGCTCATCCCATTGCGGGCCAGGAGGTCCTCACGAAGCCGGGGGGCGACGACAGATGCAGCACGACGACACGACCGCGGGTGTGTGCCCGTTCAGCGGCGCGACGGCTCCGAGGCCGGCCGGCGGGGTGAGCCGGCGGGGGTTCCTCACCACGGCGCTGACCGCGGCCATGGTGCCGGCCGTCGGCGGGATCGGGGCCACCGCCCTGGCCGCCGAGGAGGCGCCGGCGGGCGGCACCGCGGCGCCCGCGCCGACCGCGCCGGCCGAGACCGCAGCCCACGCGGTGGGCGACCCGCGCGGGGCCCAGATCGTGGCCCAGGCGGGGCGGACCAAGCGCGCGCGGTTCGGCCTCATGTTCCCGCAGCTGCCTGCCTACGCACCCGCCGACGGGTTGCTGCGGTGGCTGGCCGAGGACATGAACGACGGCAAGGCGCCGCTCTCCGACGTCCGGGACAGCGACCTCGCCTTCGACAACCCCGGCATCCCCGCCGGCTACATCTACTTCGGCCAGTTCGTCGACCACGACATGACGCTGGACAAGACGCCGCTGACCCAGCGGCTGCAGGACCCGCTGGCCATGACCAACTACGACAGCCCGCGGTTCGACCTCGGCAGCGTCTACGGCAAGGGCCTCACCGGCAGCCCCGAGCTCTACGACCCCGCCCGCCCGGGGTATCTGAAGGTCAACCCGCACGACGACATCGTCGACCTGCCGCGCGACGAGGTCGGCGCCGCCTACCTCGGCGACCCGCGCAACGACGAGAACCTCATCGTCGCCCAACTGCACACGGTCTTCATCCGGCTGCACAACAAGTTGATGGACCAGGGCAACTCCTACGCCCAGGCCCGGAAGACGTGCCGCTGGCACTTCCAGTGGCTGATCGTCAACGACTACCTCCCGCGCATCGTCGGGCAGGACGTGGTCAACAGCCTCATCAAGCGCGACGGCACGGGGCCGATCAGGTTCGCGGGCACGTTCTACAAGCCGGAGGACACCGCCCGTCCCTACATGCCCGTCGAGTACTCCGGCGCCGCCTACCGCTTCGGCCACAGCATGATCCGCGCGGAGTACGAGGTGCAGGACGGCCACACCGTGCCGATCTTCGGCAAGGACGGCTTCGAGGACCTGCGCGGCAGCCGACCGCACCCGCAGAACCTCTGGATCGACTGGAACTACTTCTTCGACATCCCCGGGCTCGAGCCGCCGGACGACCGCAACATGGCCCGGCTCATCGACACCGACATCTCGCTGCCGCTGTACACGCTGCCGTCGACCGTGGTGGCCCCCACCGACAAGGCGATCGTCGCGCTCGCCGAGCGGAACCTGCTCCGCGGCAAGCGGCTGGGTCTGCCCTGCGGCCAGGACGTCGCGAAGGCGATGGGCATCACCCCCCTGACCAACACCCAGCTGGGACTCAAGCAGCCGGGCTGGGAGGGCAAGGCCCCGCTGTGGTTCTACGTGCTCAAGGAGGCCGAGCTCGTCAACAAGGGTCGCAAGCTCGGCCCGGTCGGCGGCCGGCTCGTCGCCGAGGTGATCCTCAACATCCTGGCGATGGACCCCGAGTCGTACTTCAACGCCAAGCCCGGCTTCCAGTGGAAGCTGAAGCTCGGCATGGGTGACCTCATCCTCCTGGCCGACGCACTCGACCCCCGCTCGCGCATCGTGCAGCCCGACGACGAGGAGACCGGTCCCCTGCCGCTCGAGCCCGGCGAGGAGATCAACCCGGAGGCGACCACGCCGGTCGACTCGGGCACGCTCCTCGAGGGCGCCGACCAGGGCGGCACGACCACCGTGACCGCGCCGGGTGCGCCGAGCATCGGCGCGCTGACGCCCGGGGACGCCTCGGCGGCGATGACCTGGCGCAAGCCCGACAGCGACGGCGGCAAGCCCATCACCGGCTACCGGATCTCGGCGGTCCCGACCGACGGCGGCACCGCCGTCGGGATGAGCGTGGGGGCCACGGCCTTCGAGGCGACGGTGACCGGCCTGGTCAACGGAACCGCCTACAACGTGCGGATCCGGGCGCTCAACGAGGTGGGCATCGGCGAGGGATCACCGGGCAAGCAGGTCACGCCGGCCGCCGGCTGACCTCCGGTCAGGCCGCCGCCCCGGCCTCCTGCGGCACCGTCGCGGGAGGCCGGGGCCGGCCCCGTCGGCGGGACAGCGCGACACCGGCCAGGCACACCGCGCCGCCGACGACGGCCAGCGCGGGTGGCACCTCGTCCAGCAGCAGCCAGCCCAGGAGGATCACCAGCGGGGGCACCAGGTAGGTCGTGACCCCCAGTCGGCCGGCGTCCATGCGGGCCAGCGCGTAGGCCCAGGTGCTGAAGGCCAGCGCCGTGGGGACCGCGCCCAGGTAGACCAGCCCGGCGATCGAGCCGGCCGGGGCGGTCTGCAGCTCACCGGCGAGCGCGCCGGCCCACGGCAGGCAGCAGACCGCGCCGGTGACGCAGGCGATCAGGGTCACCTGCAGCGGGGGCAACCGGCGCAGCAGCGGCTTCTGCGCGACCACCCCGGCGGCGTAGGTCACCGCGGCGACCAGACAGAACACCACCCCGAGCACGTCGGCCTCGGCTCCCCGGGTGGCCAGCCCGATGAGCAGCACCCCGGCGAAGGCCACGGCGAGGCCGGCGACCAGCGGCCGCGGGAACCCCTCGCCCAGCAGGAGCCCGGCGAGGACGGCGATGAGGATCGGCCCGACGTTGACCAGCATCGCCGTCGTCCCGGCGTCCAGGTGCCGTTCGGCGGCGTTCAGGGCCAGGTTGTAGATCCCGAACCAGCCGACGCCGCAGATCGCCAGCAGCCCCCACTCGCGCCGCGTCGGGGCCACCCACCGCTGTCGCGACACGGCGAACAGCGCCGCGAGAACGACGGAGCCGACGGCCAGCCGGCCCAGCGCCAGCGCCCCCGGGGAGAGGTCGGCGCCGACGGCCCGGATGCCGACGAACGCCGACGCCCAGGCCAGCAGGGTGACGACGACGGCGGCGAGGACGGGGAGGCTGCTGGCACGGGACGGCGGAGACGGCACGAGCCGGACCCTAGGCCGCACTCCCGGCCCGGCACCGGCGGGTTCCGGACGCCGTCCTCTCCGCTGCGGGATCCGGCAGGAACGCTGCGGTCAGGGCAGCAGCGCGCGCACGTCGACCTCGCCGGTGATCATCCCGTACTCCCGCGCGAGCTCCGCCTGCTCCTGGAGGTGCTCGAGGTCGAGCGAGCCGTCGAACCGGGACAGGGTCATCTTCTCGAGGGCCTCCGGCGCGATCTCGGTGTACTCCCCGATCGTGGCCCGGAGCTCGTCGGGGTGCTCCTGGGCGTAGGCCAGGGACTCCTCCATCGCCGAGCTGAACGCCTCGACCGCGTCGGGGTTGCTCTGCGCGTAGGGCTCGGTCGTGAAGTACGAGGCGATGAGGAAGTCGGGGTCGGTCTCCGCCCAGTTCCACACCACCGGCGTGACCCCCTGCTCGAGGGCGCCACTGAGGAAGGGCTCGACGAGGACCGCCGCGTCGACCCGGCCCTCCGTGAGCGCCGCCGTCTGGTCCGGCCAGGGGATCTCGACCCAGTTGATCTGGCCGGCGTCGCCACCGTCGCTGTCGACGACGTGGCCGACCGTCATGACGAAGTTGTTGCCCAGCGTGTTGGTGGCGACCGTGGCGCCGGCGAGGTCCGCGGCGCTCTCGACGCCCGATCCCGGCACGGTGACGACGGCCGAGACGTCCCGCCCGACCTCCCCGGTGCTGAACGCGCCGGGAGCGACCACCTGCAGCGGCAGCCCCTGGTCGGCAGCCACCAGGATGGAGCCGAAGTTGGAGAAGCCGAAGTCGAACTCCCCGCTGACGACGGCGGGGACGACCGCGGCGCCGCCCTGGCTGACCTGGAGCGTGACGTCGAGCCCCGCGTCCTCGAAGAAGCCCTGATCGATGCCCAGGTAGATGGGCGCGACGTCGGCGTTGGGCAGCACCCCCACGGTGATGCTGGTGAGCTCCCCCTCGGCGGTCGCGGCCGCCTCGTCGTCTCCCGCCCCCGAGCTGCCTCCGGCCGTTCCGCAGGCCGTCAGCGCGACCACGGCGGCGGTGACGCACCCGACGGGACGGGCTGCGCTTCTGAACCCCATGTCAGGACTCCCTCGTCTCGGTTCGGAACCGCGGTCAGCCGACGGGCGTCGGACGATCCGCTGCCTTCTGCAGTGCGGCTCGGACGTCGACGGGCTGCCACCACGGCTCCAGGCCGAGGTCCTCGGCGATGATCCGGGAGACGATGTAGCCCGCGCCGCCGGAGATGGCCCCGCCGGGGTGGGTGGGCGAGCCGGCCATGTAGAGGTTCGAGATCGGCGTGCGGTAGCCGAAGTGGTTCCACATGCTCTGCTCCCCGGCGAAGGAGCCGACGAAGATGTCGCCGTTGACCATGTTGATGAGGTCACGGCTGTAGTCGTTGGCCGTGTACGTCCAGGTGTGCAGGATGTTGTCCGGCGTCATGTTGGGGGCGTACCGACGCCACACCTCGAGGATGCGCTCGGTGATCTCGGCCTTGACCGGCTCGATGTTGGCCGGGTCGCCGCCGGGCGCGTACGGCATGGCGTACCACGCGTAGGCGGTGTGGTGTCCCGGGGGCGCCTGGGAGGGGTCGAACTGCGTGATGGACCCGGTGCCGAACGACGTGAGGTCGGGGACGCGCCCCTGGGCCACCTGGTTGTGCAGCTCGAACAACTCCTCCATCGTCTCCGCGCCGACGTTGTACTTGAGCGCGCGGTTGATGTTGGGGTCGAAGTCGGCGCCGACGTAGCCGGGGGCGTTCTCGAGCGCGAGGTGGACGCCGAACAGGCTCCAGGCGGTCTGCTTGAAGGCGTCGACCTTCGCGCGGTACTCGGCGGGCAGCTGGTCACGCCCGACCAGGGTGTTGAACGTCTGCGGCACGTCGATGGTGCTGGCGACGAACTGCCCGGCGTGCAGGCTGCGCCCGTCGCTCAGCTCGACGCCGGTGGCCCGCCCGCCGTCGACGACGATCCGCGCGACCTCGGCGTGGTTGAGGAAGGTGCCGCCGGCACGGATGAAGCCCTCCATCAGCCCGCGGGCGAGGTTCCAGCTGCCGCCGACGCACACCTGGTACCCGGCGGAGAGGTCGAACCCGCGGACGGTGGCGCCCATGGGGCTCCGCTGGGTGACCGCGTCGTAGAGCACCGTGCCGAACAGGGAGAGCTTGAAGAGCATGAGCAGCTGCACCCGCTCGTCGACGAACAGCTCCTTGACCAGGTCCAGCGGCTGCCGCTCGATGATCTGCAGGAAGTCGCGCCCGGTCTCGCTCCGTGACAGCAGGTCGTCCCGCTCCGCCTCGGCCAGCGGCTCGGAGTACCGCTCGGCGAGGAAGACCGCGTTGCTGATCGCCTCGGCCCGGCGGTTCCAGTCGCGGAACGTCTCGGCGTCCTGCGTCGAGAAGCGGGCGATCGAGGCGACCGTCTCCTCCACGTCGCGGGAGATGACCAGCGACGTCCCGTCCAGGTGGGGCTGGGCGAACTCGTAGCGCGGGGTGACGTACGGGACGGAGGAGGACAGCCCCAGGTCCCGGTACCACGGCGTCTCGGTGATGTTGAAGTGGTTGATCGAGTGCGGGTTCTGGTAGAAGCCGGGCGGGCCGGGCTGGACGGTGCTGAGGCCGCCGCCGTACACGAGCCGGCGCTCCAGGACGGCGATCCGGAGGCCGAGCCTGGACAGGTAGGTCCCGAGGACCAGGCCGTGCTGGCCGGATCCGATGATGATGCCGTCGTAGGTCTCGGCCACCGTGCTACTTCCCTTCGACGCGGATGTAGACGTTCTTCTGCTGGGCGTACGAGGTGAGCTCCTCGACGCCTTCCTCCCGGCCGACGCCGCTGTTCTTCACCCCGCCGAACGGGGTGCCCGGGATGTGCACGGAGCTGGCGTTGACCCAGACGTACCCGGCCTCGAGCTCACTCGTGGCGCGCATCGCGGTGTCCAGCGAGGAGGTCCAGACGCTCGCCGTCAGCCCCAGCGGCAGCGCGTTGGCCAGCGCGACGACCTCCTCGTGGTCGTCGAACGGCACGACCGCGAGGACGGGGCCGAAGACCTCCTCGGTCAGCAGCACCGAGTCGCACGGACCGCCGTCGAACGCGAACACCGTCGGCTCGATGAACAGGCCCTTCTCGTCCCTGCGGGACCCGCCGACCACGAGCCGCGCCCGCGGGTCGTCCAGGCCGGCCTCGACGTAGCGCGAGACCCGGTCGTACTGGCCGCGGTGGACGATCGCGCCGACGTCGGTGGTCTCGTCGAACGGGTCGCCGACCCGCAGCCCGCCGAGGCGGGCCTCGACGCCGGCCAGGAACCTGTCCCACACCGACCGGTGGACGTAGGCCCGGGACGTGGAGCCGCAGGACTGGCCCTGCCAGGTGAAGTTCATGCCGTGCACGGCGCCGGCCACGGCGGCGTCCAGGTCCGCGTCGGCGAAGACGATCAGGGGGTTCTTGCCACCGAGTTCCAGCGTGACCACCTTGACGCGGTCCGCGGCCGCCTGGCGCTGGATGTGCAGGCCGGTCTCGACGCTGCCGGTGAAGGCGATCCGGGGGACGTCGGGGTGCGACGTCAGCCGGGCACCCACCGTGCTGCCGAGTCCGGTGACCACGTTGACCACGCCGGGCGGGAAGATCTCGGCGCACAGCTCGCCGATCCGCAGCGCGGACAGGGACGTGTGCTCCGACGGCTTCAGCACCACCGTGTTCCCCGCGACCAGGGGCGCGGCCAGCTTCGTCGCGGCGAACATCAGGGGGTGGTTGAAGGGCACCAGCCGACCGACGACGCCGAAGGGCTCGAAGACCGTGAAGTCGATGCCGCCCGGAGCCGGGATCGACTGGCCGCGCAGCTCCAGGGCCAGGCCGGCGAAGTAGCGGACCTGGTCCACGGCCAGGCGGACGTCGTTGCGGAGCATCCGGAGCGGGGAGCCGTTGTCCAGCGCGTCCAGCTGCGCGAGCTCCTCGCCGTGGGCGGCGACGGCGTCGGCGAGCCGACCGACGAGCCGGCCGCGCTCGGCGGCCGGGGTCGCCCGCCAGCCCGGGGAGGCGGCCTTCGCCGCCGCGACGGCACGGTCGACGTCCGCCGCGGTGCCGGCGGGGATGCCGGCCACGGTGTCGCCGGTGGCCGGGTCCACCACGTCCAGCACCCCGGCACCGGCCGGGACGTGCGGCGCGCCGTCGATGACCATGCGCCACTCCCGGTCGACCAGGGACCTGGCTCCCGCCGCTGTCGGCACTCCACGCTCCACTCGTCGTCGGACCGTGTTCGACTCTGCGGAACGCTGGACCGCTCTGTCGAACGCATGTGATGCTAGGCACGACCGCCAGCGGGGGTCAAGGGACGGCGCCCGACGCCGACGCCTCGCGCAGGAGCGGTGCTGGAACACGACCGGGAGGATCACCACATGCTCGACCTCGGCGCCCGATCGACCCTCGACGGAGCGGTCGGCATCGTCACCGGAGCCGGTCAGGGGATCGGTCGCACGTTCGCCACCGCCCTCGCCCGCGCGGGAGCCCGCGTCGTCGTCGCCGACCTCGACGCGGCGCGCGCCGAGCAGACCGCGGACGAGCTCCGGGCCGACGGCCACGGCGCGTGCGCGGTGCAGGTCGACGTCGCCGACGAGGACAGCGTGGCCGCCATGGTGGCCACCACGATGACCCGCTACGGCCGGGTCGACGTGCTGCTGAACAACGCGGCGGTGTTCTCGACCCTCACCATGAAGCCGTTCGACGAGATCAGCGCGTCGGAGTGGCGGCGGGTGCTCGACGTCAACCTCACCGGGGTCTTCCTCTGCTGCCGCGCCGTCGCCGGCCCCATGCGGGAGCAGCGCGGCGGTTCGATCATCAACATGTCCTCGGCCAGCGTGCTGGGCGGTCGGCCGAACTACCTGCACTACGTCACGTCGAAGGCCGGGATCGTCGGCTTGACGCGGGCGATGGCGCGCGAGCTGGGCGGCCGGGACATCCGGGTGAACGCCCTCATGCCCGGCTCCGTGGACACCGGGATACCGCGGGACTCCGCCCGGCCCGGCGCCGTCGACGAGATCGTCGCCAACCAGGCGCTGCGGCGACGTCTCGAGCCCGCGGACATCGCCGGCATGGCGGTCTTCCTCGCCTCCGACGCCGCACGGGCCATCACCGGGCAGACGATCGTCATCGACGGAGGGATGAACTTCCTGTGAACCGCGCGAGCTCCCCCATCGAGCTGACCCTGGCGATCAACGACTCCGACCAGGTCCGTGACCTGAGCAGCGGCCGGGTCCCGGTCGAGGGCATCGAGCTGCGGACGCTGCACCACGCGGTCGAGGAGATCTTCTTCCGCTTCACCAAGTTCCGGGAGTGGGACGTCTCGGAGATGTCCCTCGGGAAGTACTGCTCGCTCCGGTCGCGGGGGGACGACTCCCTCGTCGGCCTGCCCGTCTTCCCCTCCCGGTCGTTCCGCCACTCGGGGATCTTCGTCCGGGCCGACGGGCCGGTGGACCGGCCGGGTGAGCTGGCCGGCGCGCGCATCGGGTTCCCCGAGTGGACCGTCACCGCCACCGTCTACCAGCGGGCCCTGCTCCAGCACGAGTTCGGCGTCGACCTCGCGTCGGTGGACTGGGTGCAGGGCGGCATCAACGAGCCCGGGCGCATCGAGACGCTCCCGGTGGGCCTGCCCCCCGGCGTCACCGTCCGGGCCGAGCGGGAGAGGTCGCTGGACCAGCTGCTCCTCGACGGCGAACTGGACGCGGTCCTCGTGCCGCACCCGCCGGCCGCGTACGAGGACCGGTCGGGCCGCGTCGTGCAGCTCTTCTCGGACACGGTCGCGACGGAGTCCGAGTACTACCGGCGGACCGGGATCTTCCCGATCATGCACCTGGTCGTGCTGCGCGCGGACGTATACGAGGAGCACCCGTGGTGCGCGCCCAACCTCGTCACGGCCTTCACCGCGGCCAAGGACCGCAGCGTCGCCCGGATGCTCGACGCCACGGCCCCGCACACCCCGCTCCCGTGGGGGCCGGACCGCGCCCGTGCGGCGACCGACCTCTTCGGCCCGGACCTGTGGCCGTACGGCATCGACGCCAACCGCCGGACACTGGAGGCCTTCCTGCAGTACGCCCACGAGCAGCACCTGTGCCCGGAGCTGCTCGCGGTCGAGGACCTCTTCCCCGCATCGGTCCACGAGACGCACCGGATCTGACGCGTCGCCGGACCCTCACATCGGCAGCGCCGCGCTGATCTGCCGGGCGCCGTCGGCCAGCGCCACCGCGATCGCCGGCGCCTGCTCGACCGACAGCCGCGAGGGCGGGGCGGACACGGCCAGGGCCGCGCTCGCCCGGCCCTGGCCGTCCAGCACCGGGACGGCGACCGACGCGACCTCCTCCTCGGTCTCGCCGATGCTGATCGCGAAGCCCCGGTCCCGGACGACGGCCAGGTGCTCCTGCAGCTCGGCGCGGCTGGTCACCGTCCGGGCGGTCAGGGGGGCCAGGTCCGCGTCCGGCAGCAGCTCCAGGAGCCGGGCGGGCTCCAGCCCGGCGAGCAGCACCCGCCCGGCCGCCGTGCTGTGCGCGGGCCGGGACAGGCCGGTCCGGATCCCGACACGGAGGCTCTTCGTGGTCTCGATCGACTCCACGAAGAAGATCTCCGCGCCCCGCAGGACGCTGATGTGGACGGTCTCACCCAGCTCCTCGACCAGCTTGGCCATCACCGGGCGGGCGGCGGTCCGCAGGTCCAGGCCACGGACCACGGAGACCGCCAACCGCACCAGCGCCGGGCCGGCGACGTAGGCCCGGGTCTCCGGCTCCTGGTCGACGAAGCCGTGGTTCCGGAGCCCCTGCAGCAGCCGGTGCGCCGTGGACCGGGCGACCCCGAGCTGCCGGCTGACCTCGGCGACCCGGAGCGACCGCTGGTCCTGGAACATCTGCAGGAGTCGGACGGCGTTGTCGACGGACCCCACGGGGTGCAGCGGAGCGGCCTCGCTCTGCTGGTCGGCGTCATTCACGGTGCGGGCTCGATTCGGTGCCGGGGTCGGGCAGCTGGCGTCGGACGGCGTCCGCCGTCGTGCAGCGTGGCAGATCCGCGCCGGCCGTCGGCCCCCACCTGCGGAACGCCGTCGGGCCGGGCCCGCTCAGCCGCCCAGGTGCTGGGCGTAGGTCCGGTGCCCGCGCGCGCCGGCGGAGGGCAGCGCGGCGCCGTCCCGGACGGCCGACGACAGCCGGCCGGGCACCGGGGTGGCCACCACCCGGGCGCCGGGCTCGCGGGCCGCCGCCCACGCCCGGGCCAGCTCCGCGGCGGTCAGCTCCTCGGGCCCGCCGTACTCGACGACGTCGCCCGTCGGCGCCCCGGCGGCGACCGATGCGGTGTAGGCGGCCGCCTCGCCCACGTCGACCGGCTGGACCCGCCAGCCCATGGGCACCGGCAGCACCGGCCCCCGCCGGGCGGTGGCCAGCAGCTCGTCGACGAAGTCGTGGAACTGGGTGATCCGCAGCAGCGTGACCGGCAGCCCGGAGGCCAGGAGCACCTGCTCGGCGGCGTACTTGGCGTGGTAGTAGCCGTAGGGGACGCGGTCGACGCCGACGATCGACACGTACACCAGGTGCCGCAGCCGGTCGCGGTCGACGGCCTGCACCAGCCGCCGCGTGCCCGCGACGTCGGACTGCCAGTAGTCGCCGCGGGCGTCACTGGCCGCGTGGACGACGACCTCCGCACCCGACAGCGCGGTCGACAGGTCCCGGCCGGTGGCGAGGTCGGCCCGGACCCCGCCGGGCCCCGTGCCGCGCCGCGACATCTGCCGCACCCGGGAACCGCCGCCCCCCAGCTGCTCGACCAACCGCCGGCCCAGCCGCCCGGTCCCTCCTGTCACGAGAACGTCCATGCCCGCAGTCTGGCCGGACCGGTCCGTCCTGGACACGCACCGGCGCGCCGCGGGCCGTGTCATCTCACAGGAGAGATACGGTCCGTCACTGTGACGCTGACCGACCCGACCCTGTCCGACGCCACGTCCGGCGACACGGCCATGCGCCGCATCGGCCTGCTCGTCCGGGACGCCCGGCGGCACCGCGGGCTGACCCAGCAGCAGCTCGCCGAGCGTCTGGGCACCAGCCAGAGCGCCATCGCCCGCATCGAGCAGGGCGGCCAGAACCTCACGCTGGAGCTGCTCGGGCGGCTGTCCGAGGCCCTCGAGCGCGAGCTGTTCACCCTCGGGCCCTCCGGCCCCACCCACCTGCGGGTCACCGGCGGCACGCCGTTGCGCGGCAGCGTCGCGGTGAAGTCGTCGAAGAACGCCGCCGTCGCCCTGCTGTGCGCGGCGCTGCTCAACCGCGGCCGGACGACGCTGCGCAACGTCGCCCGGATCGTCGAGGTGGAGCGGATCCTCGACGTGCTGCGCTCCATCGGCGTCGCGGCGACCTGGGACGCCACCGGCCGGGACCTCACCCTCGTCGTCCCCGACGAGCTGGACCTCGCCGGGATCGACGCCGACGCCGCCCGCCGGACCCGCAGCATCATCATGTTCCTCGGCCCGCTGCTGCACCGCGCCGGCAGCTTCGACCTGCCCTACGCCGGCGGCTGCGACCTCGGCACCCGCACCGTCGAGCCGCACATGATCGCGCTGCGCCCGTTCGGGCTCGAGGTGGAGGCGCGAGCCGGCGAGTACCACGCCACCGTCGCGCCGCCGACCACCGCCGACCGGACCATCGTGCTGACCGAGCGCGGCGACACCGTGACCGAGAACGCGCTGCTGGCCGCCGCCCGCGCCGACGGGACGACGACCATCCGCAACGCCAGCTCCAACTACATGGTCCAGGACCTCTGCCTGTACCTGCAGCTGCTCGGCGTCGGCATCGAGGGCCTGGGATCGACCACGCTGACCGTCCACGGGCGGCCGGAGCTCGACGCCGACGTCGACTACACCATCAGCGAGGACCCGGTCGAGGCGATGAGCCTGCTGACCGCCGGGATCGTCACCGGCTCGGAGCTCACCGTCCGCCGGGCGCCGATCGAGTTCCTCGAGATCGAGCTGGCCGTCCTCGCCGAGATGGGGCTGCGCTACACGCTGTCCCCGGAGTACCGCGCCGACAACGGGCACACCCGGCTGTCGGACATCACGCTGTCCCCGTCGGAGCTCAAGGCCCCCATCGACAAGATCCACCCGATGCCGTTCCCCGGGCTCAACATCGACAACCTGCCGTTCTTCGCCGTCATCGCCGCGGCCGCGAACGGGTCGACGCTGATCCACGACTGGGTCTACGACAACCGGGCGATCCACCTGTCCGACCTGACCCGCCTGGGCGCCGACGTCCGGCTGCTGGACCCGCACCGGGTGCTGGTCAGCGGCCCGACCCGCTGGTCGAGCGCCGAGGTGGTCTGCCCGCCGGCGCTGCGGCCGGCCGTCTGCATCCTGCTGGCCATGCTCGCGGCCAAGGGGACGTCGGTGCTGCGCAACGTCGACATCATCGCCCGCGGGTACGAGCAGCTCTACGAGCGGCTGATCGAGATGGGCGCCCGGATCGAGGTCTTCCGCGACTGAAGCGGAGTGCCACGGGCGAGGATTCCTCGCCCGTGGCACTTCGCTTCAGCGTTCCTGATCCGTCGGGCGGACCAGGACCTCGTTGACGGCGACGTGCGGCGGCTGGGTGACGACGTAGAGGACGGCGCGGGCGACGTCCTCGGCCTGCAGCGTGCGCATCCCCGCGGCCATCTGCCGGGAGGCCTCGCGCGCCTCGGGCTGGGTGATGTGGCTGGACAGCTCGGTGGCCACCGCGCCCGGCTCGACCAGCGACACCCGCACGCCCCGGGCGGTCACCTCCTGGCGCAGCGACTCGCTGAAGGCGTTCACCGCCCACTTGCTCGCGTTGTAGACGCCGGCTCCCTTGCGTGCGGTCCGGCCGGCGACGCTGGAGACGTTCACGATGTCGCCGGACCCCTGCGCCAGCATGCCGTCGATCGCGGCGGAGGTCGTGTACATGAGGCCCAGGACGTTGGTGGCCATCATCCGCCGCCAGTCCTCGGGATCGGCCCCGACGATCGTGCCGAGCAGCATCACCCCGGCGTTGTTGACCAGGACGTCGAGGCCGCCGAGCTCCTCCCGGGTGCGCCGGACAGCCGCCCGGCAGGACGCCTCCTCGGTCACGTCGAGGTCCAGCGCCAGCACCCGCGCACCGCCGTCGGCCATCCGCGCCGACAGCGCGTCCAGCCGGTCGCGCCGGCGGGCGCCGATCGCCACCGCGGCACCGGCCTCCGCCAGCGCGACGGCGGTCGCCTCGCCGATGCCCGACGACGCGCCGGTGACCAGCGCGACCTTCCCGGTGAGCGGACCGGTGGCCTGGGTCATGAGCACCCCTCCTCGACGGGCCGCCGGGGTGCGGCCCGCCCCCAGCCTCGCCGATGGCTCCCGGACCGGCGCGGCGGGGCTCAGGCCAGCCGGACGCCGAAGCCGCGGACGGCCAGCCGCAGCAGGACCGGCCCGGGGCGCAGCAGGTCGGCCACCCGGTCGGCGGCGGCCGCCTCGAGCTGGGCGACCCGCTCGGCGTAGACGCCCGGACCGCGCCGGCGGGCGGCGTCCAGGCGCCCGGCGTTGGCCCACACCTTCCGCCGGGACTCCCGCAGGAGCACCTGGCTGGCGGTGCGGTTGGCCGGGGACAGCAGGCGGTCCAGGCGGGTGCGCCGGCCGCCGGCCCGGTGCAGCTCGGCGTCCTCGGCCGCGATCCGGGAGGCGAGCACCCGGTCGATGCGCTCGTGGTCGCGCCGCCGCAGGTCGCGCACCCGCGGGTCGTCGAAGTCGGCCGGCGGGATGACCCGGACCAGCGACTGCGGCAGGTCGAAGTTGATGTGCGCGTTCATGCCGAGGAGCACGTGCGCCTCCGGCGGCAGGTCGCGGCGGGCGCCGAAGGCCATACGCCACGGGCGCGGCGGGGCGGCCGGGTCCCGGCGGTGCGCGGTGAGCGCGTCGAGGTAGAGCTCGGCGAAGTCGACGTCCCACTCGACCACCCAGGTGCGGTCCTCGAACTCCCCGCCGTCGATGGCCGCCCCGACGGCGACCGTCGTCCGCAGGTAGGTGCCGAGGAAGAACCGCGCCGGGTCCCGGTCGGCCTCCAGCGACGACAGCAGTTCGGCCATCCGGGCCACCAGCGCGTCCACGCCTCTCCCCACGGGCGCGACCCTCTCGCGGTTCAGATGAGGGCGTCGAGCCCCTCGTCCGGGGGCATCGACAGCGCGGCGTCCACCGGCGGGCGGTGCGGCTGGTCCAGACCCCGCATCCGCGCCGCGTGCAACGCCAGCAGCAGGTTCAACCGCAGCGTCGGGTCGGTGGTGAAGGGCCCCAGCAGCCGCTCCAGCTTGCCGATCCGGTAGCGCATCGTGTTGTAGTGGAAGTGCAGCCGGCGCGCGGACTCCGCGACGTTGAGGTTGGTCTCCAGCAGCACCCGCAGCGTCTCGCGCAGGTCGGCCGAGTCGGGGTCGGCGGCGTCGGCGAGCGACCCGAGCACCTCGTCGACGTAGTTGCGCAGCTCGGTGCTGTCGGGGATGAGCGACAGCAGCCGGAACACCCCGAGCTGGTCGAAGTGCGTGACCGCCTGCGTGCCGTGGATCTCCTGCCCGACGGCGAGCGCGCGCTGCGCCTGCTGGTGGGCCTCCCCCAGCGCCGACAGCGAACCCGCCGGGCGGCCGATCCCGGTGCCCAGCACCCGGCCGACGCGGCGCACCCGGGCGTTCACGCGGGAGGTCACCGCCGACACCAGCGAGCTCAGCTCCTCCGGCGTCCGGCCGTCGAGCGGCAGCACGGTGACGATCTCGGTGGACAGGCCGGCCACCGCCGCCCCGGAGACCTCGGTCTCCAGCGCCGCGCGCCAGCCGTCGGCCAGCCGGTCGAGGACGTCGAGGGCGCGCGTGGGGTCGGCCTGCGGGTCGGCCGCGGTCTCGGTGGCGGTCACGAGGACGGCGACCGGGCCGTCCAGCCGCCAGCCGAACGACCGGGTCTGGGCCAGCGCCCGCTCGGTGTGCCGCAGCGCCCCGGCCACCAGCCGCCGGACCAGGTCGCCCTGGAACCGCAGCTCCACCGAGTGCACGGCCTGCTGGCGGATGACCGAGAGCGCGGAGACGACCGCCGCCCGCTCCAGCACGCCACCGGCACCGACCATCATCGGGCCGGTCCGGTGGACGGCGACCAGCCAGCCGTGCCGCTGGTCGCCGGCCATGATCGGGGCCACGGCGTACTCCCCCATCCCACCCGGCAGCTCGTGGTGCCCCGGGACGAGCAGGATGCCGTCGGCGGGGGTGAGGTCGGCGCCGGCCAGCACGTCGGCGGGGGTGACGACGGTCTGGTCCGCGCGCAGGCCCGACAGCCGCCGCGAGGGGGCCATGGTGGCCAGCTCGTCCTCGGCCTCGGCGTCCAGCAGCCACAGCCAGTCGCTGATCTCGGCGACGTCCTCGGGCGGGCCGGCCGTGGTGACGATCTCGCGGTCGGGCCCCAGCCCCAGGACGGCGGCGCCGTCCAGCGCGTGCGTCAGCTGCTCGGTCACCTCGGCCATCCCCCCGCCACCGAGCGCGACGTCGATGAACTGGTCGTGCATGCGGTACGAGAGCGCCAGCGCCTCGCCCTGCTTGCCGACGACCGCGCCCAGCACCTCGGACACGACCTCGTCCATCCGGGCGGAGGCCGGCAGCGCGAGCACCGGGAAGCCCCGGCGGTCGGCCTCGGCCAGGACGTCGTCGGGCACCGGGGACGGGCCCTCGGTGCGGCGGAAGGCCAGCCCGGCGGTGCCCATGGAGTCCAGCCGCTCCACCAGCGCGCGACAGTTGGCCGCGTCGGCCGCGGGCAGCCGCGCGCCGAGGACGACGAGCACGTCCTGCCCGGCCACGGCCAGCGGCTCGGCGGGGTCGTCGACCACCATGTGGCGCAGCACCCGGCGCAGCCCCTCGCCGCCGGCCGCCACCTCGGTGCCGGCCAGCCCGGGCAGCTGCAGGGCCTCGTCGAGGGTCAGCCCCATCCGGTCCTGCCACGAGGTCCGCTCGCCGCGGTCCCCGGCCACCGGGATCTCGGTGGCCGCCCAGTTGCGACGGATCGACATGGCACCATCACCCTGCGTAGGCCTTGTGAGTGAAGTGTCACTCTGGGTCACGACACCCACCTTCCCCGTCGACGATGCACACGGCACTACCACGGCACCCTGTCAGGAGTGCCTGGACCAACGTCCCCATTCTTGGCGACTTCCGCCATACAGGGGCATGCGACGCGCCGCTTAGGTTCGAGACCCGGACCACTCCGCCCGCTGGGATGGTAGGCGGTCACCGCGCCTGGTGCCGCTCGTCCCTCCGGCCCGGAGCAACGGGCCCGGGCGGGGGGCCTCGAGCCGACGGTGCCTCTCGATGCATCCAGGTGAAGAGGCCACCATGCGCACCATCGACGAGACCGCCGGCCCCGGCGGGACCCGCCCCGGAGCCCCGACGTCCCCCCGCAGCCAGGCCGCACGCGCCGGCGTGCCGACCATCCCCCTCCCGCGGGAGCAGGCCCAGGCCACCGCGCGCACCGCTCCCCCCTCCCGCGCCGCCACCGCGGTGCCCGCCTCGGCCAGCACCGGGGTCGCCGAGCTGCTGCGGGGCCCGGTCCGGCAGGCGCGCGTGCTCATGAGCGTGCCGGCCGCCGTCTACCTGCACGTGCCCAACGAGCGCGGCGGCGACGTCGTGGGCGTCCTGACCAGCGACGCCGCCCGCCTGCCGCTGGCCTGCGTGCTCTTCCGGCCCAGCAACGGCCGCCCGCTGGTGGCCCTGCCCAGCGACGCCCCGGCCGAGGTCGGCGGCGGGCGCATCGTCGTCGGCGACCTGGCCGTCAGCGCCGCCGCCTGGTGGGACCCGCGTCCCCGGCTGCCCAGCCCGCAGCCGGCGCTGCTGCCCGAGGGCGTGCGCCAGCTGCGCAACTCCCTCTACGGCGAGGGCGTGCCGCACAGCGCCTTCACCCTGCCCGGCCTGCCCGCCGGTCCCGGCGGCCCGCTGGCGGCGCTGCGCGGCGCCGTCCGCCGCGCCGACCTCGACGCCGCCCTGCGCACCGCCGTCCGGTTGATCGGCCTGGGCCCCGGCCTCACGCCGGCCGGGGACGACGTCATGGCCGGGACCATGGCCGGCCTGGTGCTGCTGGGCCACCCGGCCGCCGAGCGGTTCTCGGCCGGCGTCTACGCGCTGGCCGCGGGCCGGACGACCGAGCTGTCGCGGGCGCTGCTGCGCCACGCCGCCGCCGGGCGGGTCAGCGGCGAGTACGCGGCGGTGCTGCACGGGCTGGTCGGCGAGCGGCCGCTCGGCCCGGCGATCGCCGGCCTGCTGGCCACCGGCTCCACCAGCGGCCGGGCGATGGCCCTCGGGCTGTGCACCGCCATCGACCTCGTCGACCGGACGACCCGCGTCCGCTGAGAGAGGGACCCCGCCGCCCCACCGCTCGGGGGCGCCGGGGTCCTCCTTCAGATCCGGCAGGCGTGGATGCTGGTGACGAGGATGGCCCGGGCGCCGAGCTCCCACAGCTCGTCCATCACCCGGTTGGTGTCGGACTGGGCGACCATCGCCCGCACCGCCGACCAGCCCTCGGTCTGCAGCGGGCTGACGGTCGGGCCCTCGAGACCCGGGGTGAGCGCGGTGGCCTTCTCCAGCAGCTCGTTCGGGCAGTCGTAGTCGAGCATCACGTACTGGCGGGCCACCAGGACACCGCGCAGCCGGCGGCGCAGCTGGGCCACCGCCGGGATCTCCTCGGCCCCGGCCCGCCGCACGAGGATCGCCTCGCTGGCCAGCACCGGCTCACCGATGGTGTGCAGGCCGGCGGCGCGCAGCGTCGTCCCCGTCTCCACCACGTCGCAGACGGCGTCGGCGACGCCGAGCCGGCAGGCGGTCTCCACCGCCCCGTCCAGCTTGACGACCGAGGCCGCGATGCCCTTCTCCGCCAGGTACCGCCGGAGCAGCACGGGGTAGGCGGTGGCGATCCGCTTGCCGGCCAGCTGCTCGACGCCCTCGATGCCGGACTCGACCGGGCAGGCGAAGCGGAACGAGGAGCGGCCGAAGCCCAGGGACATGACCTCGGCCGCGGCGGGGCCCTCCCCGTCGGCCGGCGCCGTCTCCAGCAGCATGTCGCGGCCGGTGATGCCGACGTCGAGGGTGCCGGCGGCGACGTACACGGCGATGTCGCGCGGCCGCAGGTAGAAGAACTCGGTGTCGCTGTCGGGGTCGTAGACGGCGAGGTCCTTGGTGCTGCGGCGCTGCCGGTAGCCGCTCTCGGCCAGCATCTCGGCCGCCGGCTCGCTCAGGACGCCCTTGTTGGGCACGGCGATGCGCAGCACGGGAGAACTCCTCACAGGTCGAACGGAGCGGCCCCGCTGCAGGGGCCCGCGGCGAGCTCGCGAGCCGTGGGGGGCAGCGGGGTCCTTTCTTCAGAGGTGAGCGTAGACGTCGTCCAGGCTCAGCCCCCGGGCCAGCATGAGCACCTGCACCCGGTAGAGCAGCTGGCTGATCTCCTCCGCCGTCCGCTGCTCGTCCTCGTGCTCGGCGGCCATCCAGGACTCCGCCGCCTCCTCGACGACCTTCTTGCCCGCGGCGTGCACGCCGTCGCGGACCGCCGTCACCGTGCCCGACGCGGGGTCGCCGGCGGCGACCTTCGCCGACAGCTCGGCGAACAACGAGTCGAAGGTCTTCACGCGCGGCTCCCGTCGGCCGGTCGGATGCTGAAGCCGGTCGGCCGCGACGGGCCGCGCAGCGTGCGGAGGGTCAGGGCGGTGGACAGGGCGGCGACCGCCGCCTCCCAGCCCTTGTCCTCGGCGGAGCCGGGCAGGCCGGCCCGGTCCCGCGCCTGCTCCTCCGTGTCACAGGTCAGGACGCCGTTGCCGACCGGTGTCCCGGCGTCGAGCGCCACCCGGGTGAGCCCGGCGGTGACCGCGTCGCAGACGTACTCGAAGTGCGGGGTGCCGCCGCGGATCACCACACCGAGCGCGACGACCGCGTCGTGCCGCTCGGCCAGCGCCTGGGCGACGACCGGCAGCTCCACCGCGCCCGGCGCCCGGACGACGGTCGGCTCGGCGACGCCGCTGGCCCGCGCCGCCGCCACCGCCCGCTCGAGCAGGGACCCGGTGATCTCCGCGTGCCAGGTGGTCGCGACGATGCCGAGGGTCAGCCCGGATGCGTCGACCGCGCCGACCTCCGGCGCGCCCCTGCCGCTCACGCGATCGCCCCGCCGGCGCGCGCCGGCCTGCTCACAGGTCCTGCTCGTTCTGGTGCAGGGGCACGTCGGTCCCGGGGACGGTGGGGGTGTCGGCAGGACCGGACTCGGTCTCCGGCTCGATGATGTCGAGCAGGTGCCCCATCCGGTCCCGCTTGGTCCGGAGGTAGGCCAGGTTCTCGGCGGTCACGTGACTGGGCAACGGTACCCGGCCGGTGATCTTCAGGCCGTACCCCTCCAGCCCGGCCCGCTTCGCCGGGTTGTTGGTGAGCAGCCGCATGGTGTGCACGCCGAGGTCGACCAGGATCTGCGCGCCGGTGCCGTAGTCGCGGGCGTCGGCGGGCAGGCCGAGGTCGAGGTTGGCG
Organism: Geodermatophilus sp. CPCC 206100; assembly: GCF_048569675.1. Taxonomy (NCBI): domain Bacteria; kingdom Bacillati; phylum Actinomycetota; class Actinomycetes; order Geodermatophilales; family Geodermatophilaceae; genus Geodermatophilus; species Geodermatophilus sp. CPCC 206100. Next base: position 89,550 of record NZ_JAQISV010000007.1, on the reverse strand, counting down.
TCGACGGTGTCCACGCCGGCGTCCTGCAGCTGGTAGGCCTGCAGCTTGTGCAGCAGGCCGATCCCCCGGCCCTCGTGCCCGCGGATGTAGAGGACGACGCCGCGGCCCTCCTGCGCCACCGCGGCCAGCGCGGCCTGCAGCTGGGGGCCGCAGTCGCAGCGCAGCGACCCGAAGACGTCGCCGGTGAGGCACTCGGAGTGCACGCGCACGAGGACGTCCTCGCCGCCGGAGATGTCGCCGTAGACGAAGGCGACGTGCTCGCGCTCGTCGTAGGAGCTGCGGTACCCGACGGCGGTGAAGGTGCCCGGCGCCAGCGGCACGGTGGCCTCGGCGACCCGCTCGACCAGCTTGTCGAACCGCTTGCGGTAGGCGATCAGGTCGGCGATGGAGACCAGGCACAGGTCGTGGTCGTCGGCGAAGACCCGCAGCTCGTCGCCACGGGCCATGCCGGTGGGGTCCTTCTCGCTGACCAGCTCGCACAGGGTGCCCGACGGGCGCAGCCCGGCCAGCACGGCCAGGTCCACGGCGGCCTCGGTGTGGCCGGGCCGGCGCAGCACGCCGCCGTCGCGGGCCCGCAGCGGCACGATGTGGCCGGGGCGGGCGAGGTCCGCGGAGCTGGTGGCGGGGTCGGCGAGCAGCCGGATGGTCTGCGCCCGGTCGGACGCCGAGATGCCCGTGGTCACGCCCTCCCGGGCGTCCACGGTGACGGTGTAGGCGGTGCCGCGGCGGTCCTGGTTGACCCGGAACATCGGCGGCAGGTCCAGCCGGTCGGCGTCGTGCTCGGTGACCGACACGCAGATGTAGCCGGACGTGTAGCGGACCATGAACGCCACCAGCTCCGGCGTGGCCAGCTCCGAGGCGAAGATCAGGTCGCCCTCGTTCTCGCGGTCCTCGTCGTCGATGACGACGACGGGGCGGCCGTCCTTGATGGCGGCGATCGCGTCCTCGATCGTGTCGAGTCGCGTGGTGGACGTCGTCACGAGTCCTCCTCGCTGGCGCTCGTCAGCCTCGTGCCGAGGCGTGCTGTGCTCGTGCGTGAGCTCGCGAGCTCGCTCACGAGCGTGCTCCCAACAGGCGTTCCACGTACTTCGCGACCACGTCGACCTCCAGGTTGACCGGGCTGCCCGGGGGAACCGCGCCGAGCGTGGTCTCGCGCAGGGTGGTGGGGATGAGGCTGACCTCGAACCACGGCTCGGGGTCGTCGACCGCGCTGACCGCGCTGACCGTCAGCGAGACGCCGTCCACCGCGACCGAGCCCTTCTCGACCACGTACCGGGACAGCTCGGGCGGCAGGGCGACGCGCACGACCTCCCAGTGCTCGCTGGGCGTACGGCGGACGACGGTGCCGACGCCGTCCACGTGGCCCTGCACGAGGTGGCCGCCGAGCCGGGTGTGCGGGGTGACCGCGCGCTCCAGGTTCACCGGGTCGCCGGCGGTGAGGACCCCGAGGCTGCTGCGGCGCAGCGTCTCGGCCATGACGTCGGTGCTCCAGGCGTCGCCGTCGGCACCGGTGACGGTGAGGCAGACCCCGTTGACGGCGATGGAGTCACCCAGGGCGACGCCCTCGAGCGCCTTGCGCGCGCGGATGGACAGCCGCGCGGCGTCCCCCTGGTCCTCCCGGACGAGCAGGGTGCCGATCTCCTCGACGATCCCGGTGAACACGATCAACTCCCTACCGCGCGTCCGTCCGCGGACCCGCCCACACGTCCAGTGTGCCGGGTCGGTCGTAGCCGGAGCTCCACGTCCCCGCCCAGGCGGGTGACGTCCACGACCGTCAGGCTCAGCGCGTCGCCGATGGTGGTGATTCCCAGGTCGCCCACCAGGGATGCCCCGGCGCCCAGGAGTCTCGGTGCCAGGTGCACGACGGCCTCGTCGACCAGGCCGTCCCGGAGGAACGCCGCGGCGAGGGTCGGGCCGCCCTCGAGCAGTACCCGCCGCACGTCGCGGGCGAACAGCTCCGCCAGCAGGTCGCGCGGGGTGGCCGCGGTGCTCACCAGGGTCGGCGCGGCGTCGTCCCGGACGCGGGCGGTGCCCGGCAGCCGGCCCCGGCGGTCCAGCACCACCCGCAGCGGCTGCCGGCCGGCGTTCCGTCCCGCGGCGTCGCGGACGGTGAGCTGCGGGTCGTCGGCCAGCGCGGTGCCCGACCCGACGACGACGGCGTCGCAGGTGGCGCGCAGCCGGTGGACGGCGGCCCGGGCCTCGGGCCCGGTGACCCAGCGGCTGCTGCCGTCGGCGGCCGCGACCCGCCCGTCGAGGGTGCCGGCGGCCTTCCAGACCACCTGCGGCCTCTGCTCGCGCACGCCGGTCAGCCACGCGGCGAGCGCACCGTCCTCGGCCTGGGCCTGCTCCACCCCGAGGACGACGTCGACGCCGGCCGCGCGCAGCCGCTCCGCCCCACCGCCGGCCAGCGAGGTGGGCTCAGGGACGGCGATGACGACCCGCGCGACGCCGGCGGCCAGGAGGGCGTCGGCGCACGGGCCGGTGCGGCCGGTGTGCGCGCACGGCTCCAGGGTGACGACGGCGGTGCCGCCGCGGGCGCGGTCGCCGGCCCGGGCCAGCGCACGGATCTCGGCGTGCGGACCGCCGGGCGGCGCGGTCGCGCCCTCCCCCACCGGCGTGCCGTCGGCGGCCAGGACGACGGCACCGACGGCCGGGTTGGGGCTGGTCGTGCCGAGCACGCCGGCGGCGAGCTCGCGGGCCCGCGCCATGGCGGCGAGTTCGACGGGGGTGGCGCTCACCCCGTCACGGCCGACGCGGCCTGCGCGCGCAGTGCCGCGATCGCGCGCGCCGGGTCGTCGGCGCCGTAGACCGCCGAGCCCGCGACGAAGACGTCGGCCCCGGCCTCGGCGGCCTGCTCGATGGTGTCGGCGTTGATGCCGCCGTCGACCTCGACCAGCAGCCGCAGGTGGCCGGTGTCGGTCAGCTCGCGGGCCCGGCGGACCTTGGGCAGCACCTCGGCCATGAACTCCTGCCCGCCGAAGCCGGGCTCGACGGTCATGACCAGCAGGGTGTCGAAGTCGCGGAGGACGTCGAGGTACCCCTCCAGCGGCGTCCCGGGCTTGAGGGCCAGCCCGGCCAGCGCCCCGGCCGCCCGCAGGTCCCGGGCCACCGCGCGGGGGTCGGTGCAGGCCTCGGCGTGCACCGTGACGTTGCGGGCACCGGCCTCGGCGTAGCCCGGCGCCCACCGCTCGGGGGCCTCGATCATCAGGTGGCAGTCCAGCGGCACCGGGCTGACCGCCTGGATCGCCTGCACGACCGGCAGGCCGAGCGTGAGGTTGGGGACGAAGTGCGCGTCCATGACGTCGACGTGCAGCCAGTCGGCGTCGGCCACCCGCTGCACCTCGTCGGCCAGCCGGGCGAAGTCCGCCGACAGCAGGCTGGGCGCGATCATCGGGGTCCGGGGCACGGGTGCCGAGTCTAGGCGGGCGGCCCTCCCTGCCCGGCACGGGAGCGGGAGCGGAACCAGAGGCCGGCACCGAGGGCGGCCACCGCGAGGACGACGGCGCCGGCGATCCAGCCGCTGCTCACGCCGTTCTCGCCCGGCTCCGCCGCGGGGGTGGTGGCCGGCGCCGCCTGGGTCGGCGCCGCGGCCGGCGTCTCCGGAGCCGTCGTCGGGGCGGGCGGGGCGGCGCTCGCCGGGGCGGGGGCGCCCGGCGCCACGGTGAGGACCGGGGCCGGCTGCTCGGGCTCGGGCGCGCCGGGGGCCGCCTGCTCGATCCACGCGTCCTCGGTGCCGTCGGCGTAGCGCTGGATGGTCGGGAACGCCAGCTCGGTCACCTCGAACGGCAACTGGGCGACGGTGATCGCGTACTCGGCGTCGGCTCCCGGGGCCAGGGGCGGGCCGCCGACCTCGTACCCGTCGGCCGTGGGCGTGAGCGCCCAGCCGGCCGGCCCCGAGGCCAGCGTCACCGAGGCCGGCGGGATGCCCGGGGGCAGCTGGGTGCGGAACCCGGCGATGCCGGCCGCCGCCTCCGACGCCGCCGAGAACGTCACGGTCACCGGGCCGGTGCCGGCGGTGGCCCCGGGGGCGCTGACCCCGACGTGCGCGGCCGCGGTGCCGGTGCCGGCGAGGACGAGGGCGGCGGCCAGGACGCCGGTGGCCAGGAACCGGCGCACGGCCGAACTGCGAGTGCTCACGCAGCGGTAGTCGCTCGGGACGCCCGGGTGGTTCCCGGGGCGCACCACCCGATCGGGGGACGGCGCCGGGGTCCAGCGCGCACCGGGACCCCGGGAGGGCGGAGGACCCGGGCCCGTCGTCGGTCGTGGCCGCCCCCTTCCTCACCGGCACCCGGGGACCTTCGTCACGACCTGTCCGTCCCGGGCCCGGATCGCGTCGCGGAGGCTCCGCGGGCGGGGTCCGCGCCGTTAACCTGCCCGTTGTGAGCCAGCTCACGGCCGGTGCCCAACGCCGGCAGCCCACGGTGACCACCTCGGTGGTCCGCTTCACCGTCGCCGGGGTGCTGGTGACCCTCGCGCTCGCGGCCGTGCTGGGTGTGCTGGCCCGCTCCGCCGGGCTGGAGCAGGGTGTCCGGTCCGCCGAGCGGGTGGCGCGAGTCGTGGCGCACGGCGTCGTCGTCCCGCTGCTGGACCGTGCCCTCGTGGCCGGCGACGAGGCGGCCCGCGCCCAGCTGCGCACCGACGTCGCGGCGGTCGCCGCCTCCGGCCCGGTGACCGGGCTGACCGTCTTCGACGACACGGGGCTGGTGCGGTGGTCCGACGACCGCACCATCGTCGGGCAGACCTTCCCGCTGCCCGCCGAGGCGCGGCAGGCCCTCGAATCGGGGTCCGCCGTCTCCGCCGTCGACACGCGGGAACCGGACGGGGCGACGGTGCTCGAGGTCTACGTCGGCGTGCGCGACGCCGTGGGCACGCGACTGCTGGTCGAGGTGCACCAGGACCACGCCGCCGTCGTGGGGGCCGCGACGTCGGCCTGGTGGACGTTCGCCCCGCCGTCGCTGGCCGCCCTGCTGCTGCTGCAGCTGGTGCAGGTGCCCTTCGCGTGGCGGCTGGCCCGCCAGGTGCGCCGGCACCAGGAGGCGGAGGCCGCCGCGCTGCAGCTGGCCGTGGACGCCTCGGAGGCCGAGCGGCGGCGGATCGCCGGGGAGGTGCACGACGGGGTGGTCCAGGAACTCACCGGGGTGACGTTCGACCTCGACGCCGCCCGCCGGAGCCCGCCCGCCGAGCCGGAGGCCACGGCGCTGATCACCCGGACCGCCGACCGGCTGCGGCAGAGCCTGTCCGAACTGCGCACGCTCCTCGTCGACCTCAACCCGCCCCGGCTGCCCGAGGCGGGGCTCGGCCCGGCGCTCGCGATCCTCGCCGAGGGGCTGCGCCGCTCCGGGGCGCGCGTCGACCTCGACGTCGAGCAGGCCGACGAGCTGCCCCGCCCGGTCGCCTCCCTGCTCTACCGCTGCGCCCTGGAGGCGCTGCGCAACGTCTCGGCGCACAGCGGTGCCGGGCACGTCGAGATCGCCGTCAGGTACGTCGACCGGTACGCGACGCTGGTGGTCGACGACGACGGCCGGGGCTTCGACGAGGCGCTGCTGGCCGTCCGCGGCGTGCGCGGGCACGTGGGGCTGCGCGCGCTGGGCGACCGGCTGGCCGCCGTGGGCGGCACGCTGACCGCGGCCAGCGCCCCGGGCGACGGCACGCGCCTCGTGGTGCAGGTGCCGCTGGACCTGCCCCGCTCGCGCCGGCCGGACGTGCGCGCCGCCGAGGGAGGGCGTGCCCGGTGATCCGCGTGCTGGTGGTCGACGACCACGCCGTCGTCCGGACCGGACTGGTCCACCTGCTGGAGACGACCGACGACCTGGAGTGCGTCGGCGGCGCCCCCGACGGGGAGCGTGCCCTGGAGCTGGTCGCCGAGTGCAACCCGGACGTCGTGCTGCTCGACCTCTCGATGCCGGGCACCAGCGGTGTGGCGGTCATCCAGGCGCTGCGCGCGACCCCGGAGCCGCCGGCGATCCTCGTCCTGACCTCCTTCAGCGACGCCGGACTGGTGCTCGACGCGGTCTCGGCCGGCGCTGACGGCTACCTCCTCAAGCAGAGCGAGGCCGAGGAGATCCTCGACGGGGTGCGCACGGTCGCCTCCGGAGGCGCCCCCGTCGACCCGGCCGTCGCCCGCTCGCTGCTGCGGGACCTGCGGGACCGCCGGCCCACCCCGGCGTCGGTGCTGACCGAGCGCGAGGTCGACGTCCTCGAACTGCTGCACCTGGGCTACCCGAACAAGACGATCGCCCGCCGGCTCGGGATCAGCGAGCGGACGGTCAAGGTGCACCTCACGCACATCTTCCAGCGGCTCGGGGTCGCCGACCGCACCGCGGCCGCCATGTGGGCCGAGCGTCACACCCCCTGGTCCGAGGACAGGAAGGAGGTGCCCTCGTGAGCAGGCAGCACGACGGCAGCGGCACGGCGGACCCCCGGCACCGGCCCGTGGTGCTGGAGGTGGGCGCACCCCGGCCGCGGCCGCGTCCCCGCCGGGCGCCGACCGTGCTGGGCGCCGTCACGGTCGCCGGCACCCTGGCCCTCAGCTGCGCCGCGGGCGCGGCAGCGGGCCTGGAGATCGTCGGCCTCGGCTGACCGGCCCGCGGCTCAGCGGGTGCGGCGCAGCAGGGCCATGAACATCGCGTCGGTGCCGTGCCGGTGCGGCCACAGCTGCCCGTACGCGCCCCGGGCCACGCCGGGCACGTCGGGGAACAGCGGCGCGACGGGCAGCACCTCGACGTCGTCCCGGGCGGCGGCCGCGTCGGCGACGGCCACGGTCTCCCCGACGTGCGGGGAGCAGGTCACGTAGGCCACCACGCCGCCGGGGCGCACCGAGGCGAGGGCACCGTCCAGCAGCGCCGCCTGCAGGTCGGCCAGCTGGGGGACGTCGTCCGGCGTCCGGCGCCACCGCACCTCGGGGCGGCGGCGCAGCGCGCCGAGGCCGGTGCAGGGCGCGTCGAGCAGCACCCGGTCGAAGGACCCGGGCGCCCAGGGCGGCTGCCGGCCGTCGGCCACGAGGACCGCCACGTCCTCCTCCCCCGCCAGGGCTCGGCGGACCAGCTCGGCGCGGTGCGGCGCCCGGTCGGCGGCGGTCAGCCGGACGCCGTCCGGCCGCACCGCCGCGAGCAGCCCGGCCTTGCCGCCGGGACCGGCGCAGACGTCCAGCCAGTTCTCGTCGCGCCCCTCCAGCGGAGCCCGGGCCAGCAGCAGGGCGGCCAGCTGGCTGCCCTCGTCCTGCACCGCCGCGGCGCCGGAGGCGACCGACGGGACCCGCCCGGGGTCACCGCCGCCCAGGCGCACGGCGTAGGGCGACCACGGCCCCGGCTGCCCGCCGGACTCGGCCGCCAGCTGCTCGCGGGCCACGCGGCGGGCGACCAGGTGCACCTCGGGCGCGGCGTCGTCGGCCAGCAGCGCCGGCTCCAGCTCCGCGTCCGCGCCCAGGGCCTCCTGCCACGCGCGGACGATCCACGGCGGGTGGTCGGTGGCCAGGGCCAGCCGCCGCTCCGGATCGCCGCCGAGCGTGTCCAGCCAGGCGGCGCGGTCGCCCCCTGCGGCGACCTTGCGCAGCACGGCGTTGACCAGGCCGGAGGCGCCCGCCCCGACGATCGCCCGGGTGAGGTCCACGGTGGTGTCCACCGCGGCGTGGGCCGGCACCCGCAGGTCGAGCTGCTGGTAGGCGCCCAGCCGCAGGAGGTCCAGCACCCGCGGGTCCAGGTCGGCCAGGGGCCGGTCGACCAGCCGGGCCAGCACCGCGTCGAGCGTCCCCTGCGCGCGCAGGGTGCCGTAGGCCAGCTGGGTGGTGAACGCCGCGTCACGCTCCTCGAGCCGCCGCTCGCGCAGCAGCTGGGGCAGCAGCAGGTTGGCGTAGGCCTCGCGGGAGGAGACGGCGTCCAGCACGTCGTAGGCGGTGAGCCGGGCGCCGTCGAGCTGCGGGCGCGGCGGGCGGTGCCCGTCGCGGCGTCCCGGGCGGGGCCGGCCGGGCCGGCGTGGCGGGCGCGTCATCCGACCCGCTCCCCGGGAGCGGGCCGGGCGCCGCGGGCCCAGTCGGCGGCCGGCAGCATCCGCTTGCCCGCCGGCTGCACCTCACCGAGGCGGACCGCGCCGCGCCCGGTGCCGACCAGCACGCCGGTCGAGCCGACCGACAGCTCCCCCGGCTCGAGCCCGAGGGAGGTGGGCAGCGGCTCCACCGGGCCGAGCCGGAGGCGGTCGCCGCGCCAGGTGGTCCACGCACCGGGCGCCGGGGTCACCCCGCGGACCCGCCGGTCGACGACGTGCGCGGGCAGCGACCACTCGACGCAGGCGTCGGCCGGGTCGATCCGCGGAGCCAGGCTGACCCCGTCGCCCGGCTGCGGCACGGGCGCCAGCGTGCCGGCCTCGATCCCGTCGAGGGTGGCCAGCAGCAGCCGGGCACCGCTCTCCGCCAGCCGGGCCAGCAGGTCCCCGGCGGTGTCCCGGGGCGCGATCGGCTCGGTGACCACGCCGTAGACCGGCCCGGTGTCCAGGCCGGCCTCGAGCCGGAAGGTCGAGGCGCCGGTGACCTCGTCGCCGGCCATGACCGCGTGCTGCACGGGTGCGGCGCCGCGCCAGGCGGGCAGCAGGGAGAAGTGCAGGTTCACCCACCCGTGCCGGGGCAGGTCCAGCGCGGCCTGCGGCACGAGCGCGCCGTAGGCCACCACCGGTGCGCAGTCGACGCCGAGCCCGGCCAGCTCCGCGAGGAACTCCGGCTCGCGCGGGAAGCGGGGCTGCAGCACGGGCACGCCGGCGGCGTCGGCCCGCTCGGCGACCGGTGCGCGGCTCACCTTCCGGCCGCGGCCGGATCGTGCGTCGGGGCGGGTGAGGACGGCGACGACCTCGTGCCCGGAGCCGAGCAGCAGGTCCAGCGAGGGGACGGCCGCCTCCGGCGTCCCGGCGAAGAGCAGCCTCAGTGGGGGCTCACCTCCACGCGCGGGGCCCAGGCCGCCATACCGGACCACTCCGCCTCGGCGATCGCCGACAGCGCGGCCGTCCGGGCGCCGGGGTCCAGCCGGTCGACGAACAGCACGCCGTCGAGGTGGTCCACCTCGTGCTGCACCGCGCGGGCCAGCAGGTGCGAGCCCTCGACCCGGACCGGCTCCCCGTGCAGGTCGACACCCGTCGCCGCCACGTGGAGGTGCCGGCGGCAGTCGTAGGCGAACCCCGGGATGGACAGGCAGCCCTCGGGGCCCTCCTGGATCTCCTCCCCCACCGGGGTCACGACGGGGTTGACCAGGTGGCCGACCTCGCCGTCCACGTGCCAGGTGAAGACCCGCAGCCCGACGCCGAGCTGCGGAGCGGCCAGCCCGGCTCCGCTCGCGGCCAGCATGGTGTCGGTCAGGTCGGCGACCAGCTGCCGCAGTTCGGCGTCGAAGTCGACGACCGGGGCGGCGGGGGTGCGCAGCACCGGGTCGCCGTAGAGCCGGATGGGGGTGACGCTCACCGGTCGATCGTAGAAGGAGCCCTCTCCCCCGTCGCTCGCGACGGACCCGGCCGAGGGGCCGGCCCCGCCGGCCGCCGGCTCAGGGCCCGGCGGTCACCTGCACCACGGCCGGGGCCAGCCCCTGGGGTTCGCCGCCGCTGGGCCCGTCGTCGGGGCCGCACCGGCTGATCGACACGGTGATGGTCAGGACGGCGATCAGGACCACGAGGCCGACCCCGACGCGGACCAGCCAGCGCTTGAGGTCGGAGGGCTGGGGTCCCGGGTCGCCGGTCCCCGGTTCGCCGGGTTGGGGGTTGCTCGCGGTCACGGGTGCTCCCGGGGCTCGGACGGACGGCGAGGTGCCCACGGGCTGGAGCGCTCCCCGACCCCGCTACCCCCGCTGCCGCCGCGCGACACCCCGCCGCTCACACGAGGTCGAGCGGGTCCAGCTGCACCCGGACGTGCTCGGGCGCCTTCTTCGCGCTGCGCACCCCCTGCACCTCGGCCAGCGCGTGCGCCAGCGCCGCCCCCTCCCCGCGGGGCACCCGGACCAGGTACCGCTCCCGCTCGCCGTCCTGACCCGGGCGCGCGGGCTCGGGCACGGGACCCAGCAGGTCGGCGTCGGCCGGCAGCCGCGCCGCCTCCAGGAACTCGGCGAGCGCCGGTGCCGAGCCCGACAGCGCGGCCATGCGGGTGGCCGGCGGGAAGCCGAGCTCCCGCCGGTCGGCGAGCTCCCGGGCGGCCAGCCAGCCGGGGTCCCAGCGCACCAGCGCCTGGACGACGGCGTGTGCGGCGTCCGCGGCGACGACGACCTGCCCGCCCGCCGACGCGGGCCGCACCAGGGCGGCCGCGTTCATCCACCGGCGCAGGGTCTCCTCCCCGGCCCGCAGGTCCGCCCGGCCGAGCAGCGCCCAGGAGTCCAGCAGCAGCGCGGCCCCGTAGCCGCCCTCGGCGACCGGCTCGGCGCCGGGCGTGGCGACCACCAGCGCCGGACCGGGCGGCACCGACGCCAGCACGCCCGATCCGCGCCCGGACACCCGCACCGCCGCGCCGGGGAAGGCCCGCCCCAGCTCCTCGGCGGTGCGGGTGGCGCCGACGACGGAGGCCCGCAGCTTCGTGCCGTGGCAGTGCGGGCAGTCGAAGGTGGCCGCCGGGCGGGCGCACCAGCGGCAGGCCGGCACCCGCGAGCCACCCGGTCCCGGCGTCGGCGCGATCCCCAGCGGCCCCGAGCAGACCGGGCACCGGGCCGGCGCCCGGCACCGGTCGCAGGCCAGGCCCGGCGCGTAGCCGGCCCGGGGCACCTGCACGAGCACCGCCGCCCCGTCGGCCAGCGTCTGGCGGGCGACGCGGTGGGCGAGGCTGGGCAGCCGGGCGGTGCGGGCGGCCGGGTCGCGCGCCAGCTCCGCGTCGGCACCCAGGGCCTGCACCCGCGGCGCGGCGGCGCGCAGGGTGGCGCGGTCGGCGACCAGCTCGTGCGCCCACCCGCTGTCGACCAGGAGGTGGGCCTCGGCGCTGCGCGCGGTCGCCGCGACGACGGCGGCGCAGGAGGCCAGGTGCGCGCGGTGCACCAGCACGTCGCGGGCGTGGGCGTAGGGGGCGCGCGGCTCGGCGTGCAGGTCGTCGCCGTCGTCCCAGACCGCGACCAGGGCGAGGTCGGCGACCGGCGCGTACGCCGCGGCCCGGGTGCCGAGGACGACCTTGGCGCTGCCGCGGACGGCGTCGAGGAAGCGCCGGTAGCGGGCGTCGGGGGCGGCGTCGGCGCGCAGGACGACGAAGGAGCCCTTCGGCAGCCGGGCCTCGGCGGCGGCGGCCAGCCGGTCCAGGTCGCGCCCGTCGGGGGCCACCACGAGGGCGCCGCGACCGCCGGAGAGCGCGGCCTGGCACAGCTCGACCAGCCGGGCCGGCCAGTCCTCGCCGGGCAGCGCCGTCCAGACCGCCCGGGCCGGCCGGCCCTCGGCGACCGCCGTCAGCAGGGCCGGGCCGGTCCGGTAGCGGGCGAAGCCGGCGGGGTCGGGCGGCGGTGGGGGCGGCGGCGCCTCGGCCGGGGGGCGCTTCTCCGCGGCGGCCCGTCGTGGCGGGATCGCCAGCCGCAGGACGTCGGGGACGGTGCCGCCCCAGCGGTCGGCGACCGAACGGGCCAGCGCGGCGACCTCGGGGGTGAGCACCGGCTCCGCCGAGACCAGCTTGGCCAGCGGCGCCAGCCGGCCGCCGTGCTCGGTGGTCTCCCCCAGCTCCAGCACGAAGCCGTCGACCAGCTGCCCGGCGAAGCGGACCCGGACCCGGCAGCCCGGGCGCACGCCGTCGGCCAGCTCGTCGGGGACGGCGTAGTCGAAGGTCCGGTCCAGGTGCGCCAGGGGCACGTCGACGACGACCCGGGCCACCCGCGGCCGGGGCTCGGGACCTGCGGAGCTGGACACCGCGAGCACGCTACCCACGGGCGACGACAGCGCCGTCACGCTCCCGGCGGCCTCGGCCCCCTGCAGGGTCCCGACGCGAGCGTGCGAGCGGCGGGGGGCAGGGGGCCCTCGCTCAGACTCCGGCCGCCGAGCGGAGCGCCTCGACGCGGTCCACGCGCTCCCAGGGCAGGTCGACGTCCGTGCGGCCGAAGTGGCCGTAGGCCGCCGTCGGCGCGTAGATCGGGCGCAGCAGGTCCAGGTCGCGGACGATCGCGCCCGGGCGCAGGTCGAAGACCGAGCCGATGGCCTTCTCCAGCACGTCGTCGGACACGGTGCCGGTGCCGAAGGTCTCGACGAACAGCCCCACCGGGTGGGCGGCGCCGATCGCGTAGGCCACCTGCACCTCGCAGCGGCGGGCCAGGCCGGCCGCGACGACGTTCTTGGCCACCCAGCGCATCGCGTAGGCGCCGGAGCGGTCCACCTTCGACGGGTCCTTTCCGGAGAACGCGCCGCCGCCGTGCCGCGCCATGCCGCCGTACGTGTCGACGATGATCTTGCGGCCGGTCAGCCCGGCGTCGCCCATCGGCCCCCCGATGACGAACTTGCCGGTCGGGTTGACCAGCAGCCGGTAGCCGGTGGTGGGCAGGCCGAGGGCGGCCAGCTCCGGCTCGACCACGAGCTCCTGGACGTCGGGGGCCAGCAGCTGCTCGATGGAGATGTCCTCGGCGTGCTGGGAGGAGACGACCACGGTGTCGACGGCGACCGGGCGGTCGTCCTCGTAGACGACAGTGACCTGGGTCTTGCCGTCGGGCCGCAGGTAGGGCACCGAGCCGTCCTTGCGCACCGCCGACAGGCGCCGCGCCAGCCGGTGCGCCAGCGCGATCGGCAGCGGCATGAGCTCGGGGGTCTCGTCGGTGGCGTAGCCGAACATCAGGCCCTGGTCACCGGCGCCCTGCCGCTCGATCTCGTCCTCGGCCGAGCCGGACGTGCGGGCCTCGTAGCCGGTGTCGACGCCCTGGGCGATGTCGGGCGACTGGGAGCCGATCGAGACGCTGACGCCGCAGGAGGCGCCGTCGAAGCCCTTGCGCGAGGAGTCGTAGCCGATCCCGAGGATCGTCCGCCGCACGATCTCGGCGATGTCGACGTACCCGGCGGTGGTGACCTCACCGGCGATGTGCACCTGGCCGGTGGTGATGAGCGTTTCGACGGCGACCCGGCTGCGCGGGTCCTGCTGGAGCATCGCGTCCAGGATCGAGTCGCTGATCTGGTCGGCGATCTTGTCCGGGTGGCCCTCGGTCACCGACTCGGACGTGAAGAGGCGGCGTGGCACTCGGGGCTCCTGACGGTCGGGGACGGTTCGGGGCCTGCCGGGCGGCAGGTGCGTCGGGTGCACGGTACCGGCGCGGGTCGACCCGCGGCCGACCGCCGTCCGGGTGGGCTCAGCGCAGGCGCGCGGCCACGGCGGTCCAGATCCCGGCGGCGACGGCGTCCTTGCTGCCCTCCGGCAGCTCCGTGGTGCTGCCGTCCGCGCCGAGCACCACGGCCGCGTTGTCCGGCCGGCCGAACACCCGGCCGCCGGAGACGTCGTTGACCACGAGCAGGTCGCACCCCTTGCGGGCCAGCTTGGCGCGCGCGTGGGTGAGGACGTCGCCGGCGTCGTCCCCCGTCTCGGCGGCGAAGCCGACCACCACCTGCCCGGTCGGCCGCTTGCCGACGAGCTCGACCAGCACGTCCGGGTTGCGCGCCAGCGGCACCGAGTCCGGCTCGGCGGCGCTGTCCTTCTTGAGCTTGGTGGCCGCGACCGTCGCCGGCCGGAAGTCGGCGACGGCGGCGGACATGACGACGACGTCGGCGTCCGCCGCCTCGGCCAGCACGGCGCCGCGCAGCTCCTCCGCGGTCCCGACCGGGACGACGCGGACCCCGAACGGGGCCGGCAGGTCGACGTTGGCGGCGACCAGGACCACCTCGGCACCCCGGGCGGCGGCCACCCGGGCCAGGGCCCAGCCCTGCTTCCCGGAGGAGCGGTTGCCCAGGTAGCGGACCGGGTCGAGGGGCTCGCGGGTACCGCCGGCGCTGATGACCACCCGGCGGCCGGCCAGGTCGGGGGCCAGTGCCGCCGAGCCGTTGCTGAGCACCACCGCGGCGAGGGCGGCGATGTCGGGGGGCTCGGGCAGGCGGCCGGGTCCGGAGTCGGGTCCGGTGAGCCGGCCGACCGCCGGCGGCAGCACGATCGCGCCACGGCGGCGCAGCGTGGCGACGTTGTCCTGCGTGGCCGGGTGCAGCCACATCTCGGTGTGCATGGCCGGCGCGAAGACCACCGGGCAGTGCGCGGTGAGCAGGGTCGCCGCGAGCAGGTCGTCGGCGCGGCCGGCGGCGGCGCGGGCGAGCAGGTCGGCGGTGGCGGGGGCGACGACGACGAGGTCGGCGGCCTGGCCGATCCGCACGTGGGCCACCTCGTCGACGTCGGTCCAGACGTCGGTGGTGACCGGGTGGCCCGACAGCGCCTCGAAGGTGGCCGCGCCGACGAAGCGCAGCGCGGCGGGGGTCGGCACGACGCGGACCTCGTGCCCGGCCTCGGTGAACGCCCGCAGCAGGAGGGCGGCCTTGTACGCGGCGACGCCGCCGCTCACGCCCAGCACGATCCTCGCCATGCGGCTCATCCTCCACACACGACGACGCCCCCGGCGCGAACCGGGGGCGTGGTCATCAGATCGGGCGGGCACGGCCCCTCTGCAGGGGCCCACGCCGAGCTCGCGAGGCGTGGGGGGCAGAGGGGTCCTTCTTCAGTTCTCGCCGGCGGTGTGGGTGAGCAGCCCCTCGTTGATCTCGCGCAGCGCGATCGACAGCGGCTTCTCCTGCGGGGCGGTGTCGACCAGCGGGCCGACGTACTCCAGCAGGCCCTCGGAGAGCTGGCTGTAGTAGGCGTTGATCTGGCGCGCGCGCTTGGCGGCGAAGATCACCAGGCCGTACTTGCTGCTGGTGCGCTCGAGCAGCTCGTCGATCGGCGGGTTGGTGATGCCCTCGGGGGCGGGTGCGACTCCGGACACGGGCGGGCCTGCTCCTTGCGGTCGTTCGACGGGAGTGTCGGGCGGCGGGACCGGGGCCCGTCACTCAGGAGCGCCGCTGCCCCGCACGGGACGGCCGGACGACGGCGCAGTCAGCAAGGATACCAACTCGTCCGCCGCCCGTGCGACGTCGTCGTTGACGACCACCACGTCGAACTCCCCGGACGCGTCCAGTTCGGCCTGGGCGATGGCCAGCCGGCGCTCCTGGACGGCGGGTGGCTCCGAGCCGCGGCCGGCCAGCCGGCTGACCAGCTCGGCCCACGACGGCGGCGCCAGGAACACCAGCTGGGCGTCGGCGTCGCGGGCCCGGACCTGCCGGGCGCCCTGCAGCTCGATCTCCAGCAGCGCCGGCGCCCCGGTGGCCAGGCGCGCGCGCACCGGAGCGGCCGGCGTGCCGTAGCGGTTGCCGGCGTACTCGGCCCACTCCAGCAGGCCGTCCTCGGCGACCAGCCGGTCGAACTCCGCGTCGGTCAGGAAGGAGTAGTGCACCCCGTCGACCTCACCCGGCCGGGGCCGCCGGGTGGTGGCCGACACCGACACCCAGACGTCCGGGTACCGGCGCCGGACCTCGGCCACGACCGTGCCCTTGCCGACCCCGGAGGGTCCGGAGAGCACGGTCAGCCGGGCCGGGGGGCGCTCCTCGGCAGCACGTCCCACGCGTCGTCGTCCTCGGCCTCCGGTGCCTCGCCGTGCGGGTCAGCCCTCCGCGGCGACCTGCTCGGCGGCGACCTTCTCGCCACCGAACTCCGCTTCGAGGGCCTTGCGCTGGTTGGCACCCAGACCGCGCACCCGGCGGGTCGGGGAGATCTCGAGCCGCTCCATGATCTTGGCAGCCCGCGCCTTGCCCACGCCGGGCAGGGACTCCAGGACCGCGGAGACACGCATCTTGCCGATGACCTCGTCGCTCTCGCCCTGGCGGAGGACGTCGCCCACGGTGGCACCCTTGCTCTTGAGCCGCTCGCGCAGCTCGGCACGGGCCTTGCGGGCGGCGGCGGCCTTCTCCAGTGCGGCGGCGCGCTGTTCGGGGGACAGATCCGGGAGAGGCATGGTGCGACCCAATCGTGTCGTCGCCGGCTCGCGTCTCGACCGGCGGGATCGGTGCGGTGTCGGGACAGGGCTCGCTGCTGAGCCCTGTCGGCCAACCTAGTTCCCGGAAAAGCGCAGGTCACGCCCGTCTTTCGGGGCCGTGTCCAGCAATCGGTGACGCATCGGGCACGCTCCGTCGAGCATCGTCCTCACCCTGCGTCATCACCGCAGGTCAGCGGCCATCCCGGGTCGCCGCGAGGTCGTTGCACTTGCGGACGGTTCCGTCCGACACGCCGCAGTACGACACGCCGGTACGGGCCGGAAACCGCTGGTGGAACGCCCGTCCGGCCGGCTCAACCGCCCGCGCGCCGACGGGACCGGCGCCCGAGGGCCCAGCCGCCGACGCCGGCGAGGACCAGCAGCCCGAGGACGACCAGGCCGGCGCCGGCGGCGTGCCGCCAGGTCCACAGCACGGAGCCGTCGACGGACAGCACGAGCTCGCTCCGGTAGGCCGCCGGGGACCCCTCGGGCACCAGGGGGGCGTAGCTGCCGCTGTACGCGGTCCAGGTGGCGGTGTTGGCCAACCGGAACACGACGGCGCCCGCGGCGACGAGGGCCAGCCCCACCGCGGTGACCGCCCAGGGCGCGGCGCGGCTCACCCGGCCAGCTCGGTGGCCCAGCGGTCGGCCGCGGCCCGCAGCGCCGCGGCGTCCGGCCCGGCGGCGAGCACGTCGCGCGACACGGTCGGGACGACGGCCGCACCGGCGCCGAAGAGCCGGCGCAGGTCGGCCGGCGACCCGCCCTGCGCGCCCAGCCCCGGGGCCAGCACCGGGCCGCCGAGGCCGCTCAGGTCGACGTCCAGCTCCGCCAGCGTGGCGCCCACGACGACGCCGAAGGAGCCGGTGGTGGGCCCCCAGCGGCTGGCGAGGTCCTGCACGGCGCCGAGGTCGGGCAGCGGGTCGCCCAGCACCCAGCCCGGCGTGTTCCAGCCGCGGACGGTGTCCACGACGACCTGGGCGACCGTCCGCTCCCCCACCAGCGCGTGCTGCAGCGCGCCGGCGTCGGGGTTCGAGGTCCGGGCCAGGACGAACAGCCCGCCGCCGGACTGCCGGGCGGTGTCGACCGCCGGCTGCAGGGAGCCGGGGCCGAGGAAGGGGCTGACCGTCATCGCGTCCACCGCCAGCGGGTGGTCGGGGCGCAGGTAGTCGGCGTAGGCGTCCATCGTCGAGCCGATGTCCCCGCGCTTGGCGTCGAGCAGCACCAGCGCCCCGGCGGCGCGGGCCCGCGCGACGGCGTCCTCCAGCACCGCCAGGCCGCGGGAGCCGTGCCGCTCGTAGAACGCCAGCTGCGGCTTGAGGACCGCCACGGTGCCGGCCAGGGCGTCGACGACGGCGTCGGTGAACCGCGCCAGGCCGTCGGGGCCGTCGGGCAGCCCCCAGCGCTCCAGCAGCGGCACGTGCGGGTCGATGCCCACGCACAGCGGCCCGCGCGCGGCGACGGCGTCGGCCAGGCGCTCGCCGAACGGCGCGCTCACCGGTGCGCGTACCCGACGGCGTCGCGCAGCGAGGCGAACCCGCGCGCGGCCAGCGCCGCGGCCAGCTCCTCGTGGACGCGGGCGACCGCGGACGGGTCCGCGAACACCGCCGTCCCGACGCTGACCGCCGAGGCGCCGGCGAGGACGAACTGCAGCGCGTCCAGGCCGGTGCGGATGCCCCCCATGCCGAGGATCGGCACGTCCGGCAGCGCCTGGTGCACCTGCCAGACGCAGCGCAGCGCCACCGGGCGGATCGCCGGGCCGGACAGCCCGCCGGTGACCCCGCCGAGCACCGGCTTCATCGTGTCGGGGTCGATCACCAGCCCGAGCAGCGTGTTGATCATCGACAGCCCGTCGGCGCCGGCGGCGGCCACCGAGCGGGCCACCGCGACGATGTCGGTGACGTCGGGGCTGAGCTTGGCGTAGACCGGCTGGGCGGGGTCCGCGGCGGCCCGGACGGCGGCGACCACGTCGGCGGCCGCGACCGGGTCGCAGGCGAACACCTCGCCGCGGCTCTCGACGTTCGGGCAGCTGATGTTGACCTCGAGGCCCAGCACGCCGGGCACGCCGCGCAGGCGGGTGGCGAGCTCGGCGAAGTCCTCGACGCGGGTGCCGGCGATGGAGACGAAGGCGCGCGCGCCGCGCTCGGCCAGCCAGGGCAGCTCCTCGGCCAACAGCCCGTCGATGCCCGGCCCCTGCAGCCCGATGGAGTTGAGCATCCCGCTGGGCGTCTCCGCCATCCGCGGGGTGGGCCGGCCCGAGCGGGGCCGCAGCTGCACCGACTTGGTGACCACCGCGCCGACCGCGGCGAGGTCGACGAACGGCTCGAGCTCCTGGCCGAACGCGGAACAGCCGGAGGCGGTGAGCACCGGGCTCGGGATCGCCGCCGTCCCCAGGGCCGTCGACATGTCGACGGCGGTGGCGGAGTCGCTCGAGCGCGGTTCCTGCGCTCCAGCGACTCCGCTCGACTCGACGAGGGTCATGGTGCGACCACCCCCATGGCGTCGGCGCCGACGACGTCCCACGGCAGGGCGCCGACGTCGGCGAAGCGGACCCGGTCCCCGCCGAAGACCGGCCCCTCGGTGCAGGAGCGGGAGAACCGGGTCCGCCCGTCCTCCCCGACCACCGGCAGCACGCAGGTCATGCACACCCCGATCCCGCAGGCCATCGACTCCTCGACGGCGACGTAGGAGGGCACGCCGGCCGCGGTGGCCGCGTCGGCGACCGCGCGCAGCATCGGCATCGGCCCGCAGGCGTAGACGACGCCGGCGTCGCCGAGCAGGTCCGCGAGCGCGTCGGTGACCCGGCCCCGCCGGCCGGCGCTGCCGTCGTCCGTGGTGACGGCGACCGCCCCGGCCACCGCCGACAGCTGGTCGACCGAGCACAGCCGGTCGGCGCTCGCCGCCCCGGTGACCGCGGCCACCGGGTGCCCTCGGTCGCGCAGCTGCGCGGCCAGCCCGACCAGGGCCGCGGCGCCGTAGCCGCCGCCGACCACGACCGCGGTCGCTCCGGCCGGGGCCGCCGGGAAGGGGCGGCCCAGCGGGCCGACGACGTCGACGGTGTCGCCCGGCCGCAGCGCGGCCAGCCAGGTGGAGCCCGGACCGTGCGGGGCGACCACCACGCTGACCGCGCCCCCGCCGGCGCCGGCGATGGCGATGGAGCGGCGCAGCAGGTGCGCCGAGGTGGGCCCGCCGACGGCGAAGGCGACGAACTGCCCCGGCTCGGCGCGCTCGGCGACCTCCGGAGCGGCCAGGGTGAGCTCGACGTAGGCACCGACCGGCCGCGCCGCGAGCACCTCCACCACCCGCTGCACCGGCCGGTTCGCCGCCCGCGGCGCCGGCTCGGTCAGCAGCCCCTCCCGACGGTTTCCACGAGAACCGACGGGAGGTGGGGTGGCGGTCACGGGCGGGTTCCGGCGGTCAGGGCGGCGTGGACCTCCTGGAGGCTGCGCACACCGACCTCGCCCTGGCGCAGCGCCTCGATGCCCTGCACCGCGGCCCCGAGCCCCTGCACCGTGGTGATCGAGGGGATCCCCGCCGCGACGGCGGCCGTGCGGATCTCGTAGCCGTCCAGCCGCGGCCCGCTGTTGCCCGGCGAGCCGAACGGGGTGTTGACCACGATGTCGACGTCGCCGGCGAGGATCGCCTCGACCACGTTCCCCGGACCCTCGCTGAACTTGCCGACCACGTCGCAGGGCACGCCGTTGCGGCGCAGCACCTGCGCGGTGCCCGCGGTGGCCAGCACCCGGAACCCCAGGTCGGCCAGCCGCTTCACCGGGAAGACCGCCGAGCGCTTGTCGCGGTTGGCCAGCGAGACGAAGACCGTCCCGGTGGTGGGCAGCGAGCCGTAGGCGGCGGCCTGGGACTTCGCGAACGCCGTGCCGAAGCCGGTGTCGAGGCCCATGACCTCGCCGGTGGACTTCATCTCCGGGCCGAGCACCGTGTCCACGTTCTGCCCCTCGACGGTGCGGAAGCGGTGGAACGGCAGCACCGCCTCCTTGACCGCGATC
This sequence comes from Geodermatophilus sp. CPCC 206100, assembly GCF_048569675.1. Taxonomy (NCBI): domain Bacteria; kingdom Bacillati; phylum Actinomycetota; class Actinomycetes; order Geodermatophilales; family Geodermatophilaceae; genus Geodermatophilus; species Geodermatophilus sp. CPCC 206100. The sequence goes on along the minus strand of NZ_JAQISV010000007.1, from coordinate 69,602 downwards.
GGCACGTCGGCGGGCAGGTCGGCGCCGTCACCGGCGGCCGGCAGCACGCCCGCGGACCGCAGGTCGGCGATCGTCTCCCCGACCGCGATGCGCGCGGCGGCCTTGGCCAGCTGGACGGCGGTGGCCTTGGAGACGAACGGCACCGTCCGGCTGGCCCGCGGGTTGGCCTCCAGCACGTAGAGGATGTCGTCCTTCACCGCGTACTGGACGTTGACCAGCCCGCGGACGCCGACCCGGGCGGCCAGCTGCTCCGTCGCGGCGCGGATGCGCACGATGTCGGCCTGGCCCAGCGTGATCGGTGGCAGCGCGCACGCCGAGTCGCCGGAGTGGATGCCGGCCTCCTCGATGTGCTCCATGACCCCGCCGAGGTAGAGCTCGGCGCCGTCGTAGAGCGCGTCGACGTCCACCTCGACGGCGTCCTCGAGGAACCGGTCGACCAGCACCGGGTGCTCGGGGCTGACGTCGGTGGCCTTGGCGATGTAGGCCTCGAGCGTCGCGTCGTCGTAGACGATCTCCATGCCGCGCCCGCCCAGCACGTAGGAGGGGCGGACCAGCACCGGGTAGCCGACCGCCGCGGCGATCTCCCGCGCCTCGGCGAAGGTCGTCGCGGTGCCGTGCTTGGGTGCCAGCAGCCCGGTGTCGTGCAGCACCCGGGAGAAGGCCCCGCGGTCCTCGGCGGCGTCGATGGACTCCGGGGAGGTGCCCAGCACCGGGACGCCGGCGTCCTTGAGCCGCTGCGCCAGGCCCAGCGGGGTCTGCCCGCCGAGGGTGCAGATGACCCCCGCGACCGGACCGGCGGCGCGCTCGGCCTCGTAGACCTCGAGGACGTCCTCGAAGGTCAGCGGCTCGAAGTACAGCCGGTCGGCGGTGTCGTAGTCGGTGGAGACGGTCTCCGGGTTGCAGTTGACCATCACCGCCTCGTAGCCCGCGTCCTGCAGGGCGGCGACCGCGTGCACGCACGAGTAGTCGAACTCGATGCCCTGCCCGATCCGGTTGGGACCGGAGCCGAGGATCAGCACCGCCGGCTTCTCCCGCGGCTCGACCTCGGTCTCCTCGTCGTAGGAGGAGTAGTGGTACGGGGTGCGGGCGGCGAACTCCGCGGCGCAGGTGTCGACGGTCTTGAACACCGGCCGGATGCCCAGGCGCCAGCGCAGCACCCGGACGCCGTCCTCCCCGGCCAGCTCCGGCCGCAGCGCGGCGACCTGCCGGTCCGACAGCCCCGACCGCTTGGCCCGGTGCAGCAGGTCCGGGGTGAGCGACGGCGCGTCGCGGACCGCCTCGCCGATCTCGCGCACCTGGGCGACCTGGTCGACGAACCACGGGTCGAAGCCGCTGGCCTCGGCCACCTGCTCGACGGTGGCGCCGGCCGCCAGCGCCTGCTCGACGACGTAGAGCCGCCCGTCGACCGGGGTGCGCAGCGCCTCGAGCAGCTCCTCGGCCGAGCGGGACTCGGCGTTCCCGGTCCAGAACCCGGCGACCGGGGTCTCCGTGGACCGCATCGCCTTGCCCAGCGCCTCGGAGAAGTTGCGGCCCATCGCCATCACCTCGCCGACGCTCTTCATCGTGGTGGTCAGCCGCGGGTCCGCGCCGGGGAACTTCTCGAACGCGAAGCGCGGGATCTTCACCACGACGTAGTCCAGCGCCGGCTCGAAGCTGGCCGGGGTGACCCCGGTGATGTCGTTGGTGATCTCGTCGAGCGTGTAGCCGATGGCCAGCTTCGCCGCGATCTTGGCGATCGGGAAGCCGGTGGCCTTGGACGCCAGCGCCGACGAGCGGGACACCCGCGGGTTCATCTCGATGACGACCAGCCGGCCGGTCCCGGGGTGGACGGCGAACTGGATGTTGCAGCCGCCGGTGTCGACGCCGACCGCGCGCAGCACCGCGATGCCGACGTCGCGCATCTGCTGGTACTCGCGGTCGGTGAGGGTCATCGCCGGCGCGACGGTCACCGAGTCGCCGGTGTGCACGCCCATCGCGTCGATGTTCTCGATCGAGCAGATGACGACCACGTTGTCGCTGCGGTCGCGCATGAGCTCGAGCTCGTACTCCTTCCAGCCCAGCACCGACTCCTCGATGAGCACGGTGTGCACCGGGGAGTCGGCCAGCCCGTGGCCGGCCATGCGGCGCAGCATCGGCTCGTCGGTGGCGATGCCGGAGCCCAGGCCGCCCATGGTGAAGCTCGGCCGGATGACGACCGGGTAGCCGACCTCCTCGGCGGTGGCGATCGCCTCCTCCACCGACGCGCACACCGTGGAGCGGGGCGCGTCGGCGCCGATGGACCGGACGATGTCCTTGAACAGCTGCCGGTCCTCGCCGCGGTTGATCGCGTCGACGTCGGCGCCGATGAGCTGCACGCCGTACCGCTCGAGGACGCCGTTCTCGTACAGCGCGATGGCGGTGTTGAGCGCCGTCTGCCCGCCGAGCGTGGCCAGCAGCGCGTCGGGTCGCTCCTTGGCGATGACCTTCTCGACGAACTCCGGCGTCAGCGGCTCGATGTAGGTGGCGTCGGCGACCTCGGGGTCGGTCATGATCGTCGCCGGGTTGCTGTTGACCAGGCTGACCCGCAGCCCCTCGGCCCGCAGCACCCGGCAGGCCTGGGTGCCGGAGTAGTCGAACTCCGCGGCCTGGCCGATGAGGATCGGCCCGGAGCCGATCACCATGACGTGCGAGATGTCGTCACGCTTGGGCACTGCGCTCGGCCTCCATCAGGTCGACGAACCGGCCGAACAGGGGCGCGGCGTCGTGCGGGCCGGCCGCGGACTCCGGGTGGAACTGCACGCTCAGCGCCGGCGCGTCGAGCAGCCGCAGGCCCTCGACGACGTCGTCGTTGAGCCCCACGTGGCTGACCTCCACCCGGCCGTACGGGGTGTCGGTGGGCCGGTCCAGCGGGGCGTCCACGGCGAACCCGTGGTTGTGGCTGGTGACCCGGACGGTGCCGCTGACCCGGTCGAGCACCGGCTGGTTGAGCCCGCGGTGGCCGAAGCGCAGCTTGTAGGTGCCCAGGCCCAGCGCCCGGCCGAGGATCTGGTTGCCGAAGCAGATGCCGAACAGCGGGCGCCCGGCGTCCAGGACGCCGCGCACCGCCGCCACCGCGTAGTCGGCGGCGGCCGGGTCGCCCGGGCCGTTGGACAGGAACACGCCGTCCGGACCGGCGGCCAGCAGGTCCTCGGCCGTGGCGGTCGCCGGCAGCACGTGCGTCTCGACGCCGAGCGCGGCGAGGTGCCGCGGGGTCGCGGTCTTGATCCCGAGGTCCAGCGCGGCGATGGTGAACCGCTTCTCCCCCGCCGCCGGGACGACGTAGGGGTCGTTGGCGGTGACCGCGGGCGCGAGGTCGGCGCCGGTCATCGGCTCGGCCGACTGCACCCGGGTCAGCAGCTCCTCGACCGGCAGCCCCTCGCTGCTGATGCCGGCCCGCATCGCGCCGCGCTCGCGCAGGTGGCGGGTGAGCGCGCGCGTGTCGACCCCGCTGATCCCGACGACGCCCTGGGCGGTCAGCTCGTCGTCCAGGCTGCCGGTGGCCCGCCAGTTCGCCGGGCGGCGGGCCGGGTCACGCACCACGAAGCCGGCGACCCACATGCGGCGGCTCTCGTCGTCCTCGTCGTTGACCCCGGTGTTGCCGATGTGCGGCGCGGTCATGACGACGACCTGGCGGTGGTAGCTGGGGTCGGTGAGCGTCTCCTGGTAGCCGGTCATCCCGGTGGAGAACACCGCCTCGCCGACCGTCGTCCCGACCGCGCCGTACGCCTCGCCCCGGAACGTCCTGCCGTCCTCGAGGACCAGCAGGGCCTCTCTCGTACTCACGTCACTGCCTTCCCGTCCATCACCCGGCGAGATCGGCGATCTCGCACGGTTCCCCTGTCCAGAGCGTGCGAGATCGGCGATCTCGCCGGAGGGGCTGTCAACGAACCGCCTTGCCGTCGAGCACGGTCGGCGTCCCCCGCAGGAACGTCGCGACCACGCGGCCGGGGAGCTCCCGGCCGGCATAGGGGCTGTTGCGGCTGCGGCTGGCCAGCGCGGCGGGGTCGACGACCGACCGCGCGCCCGGGTCCAGCAGCAGCAGGTTGGCCGGCTCACCGGGAACCAGCGGACGGCCGTGACCGTCGAGCCGGCCGATGGCCGCCGGCCGGGCCGACATGCGGTCGGCGACGCCGCGCCAGTCGAGCAGCCCGGTCTCCACCATCGTCGCGACGACGACCGACAGCGCCTGCTCCAGCCCGAGCATCCCGGGCCGGGCGCTGGCCCACTCGGTCTCCTTGTCCTCCACCGCGTGCGGGGCGTGATCGGTGGCGACGGCGTCGATCGTGCCGTCGGCCAACCCCTGGCGGAGCGCCTCGATGTCGGCGTCGGTGCGCAGTGGCGGGTTGACCTTGAAGACCGGGTCGTAGCTCTCGGCGCACTCGTCGGTGAGCAGCAGGTGGTGCGGGGTGACCTCAGCGGTCACCTGCACGCCCCGCGACCTGGCCCAGCGGAGGATCTCCACCGACCCGGCGGTGGAGACGTGGCAGACGTGCAGCCGGGCGCCGACGTGCCCGGCCAGCAGCACGTCGCGGGCGATGATCGCCTCCTCGGCGGCGGCCGGCCAGCCGGTGAGGCCCAGCCGGGCCGAGCGGTCCCCCTCGTGCATCTGGGCGCCGGCGGTCAGCCGCGGCTCCTCGGCGTGCTGGGCCACGACGCCGTCCAGCGCCTTGACGTACTCCAGCGCGCGGCGCATGAGCGCGGGGTCGCTCACGCAGTGCCCGTCGTCGGAGAACACCCGCACCCGGGCGGCGGAGTCGGCCATGGCGCCGAGCTCGGCCAGCCGCTCGCCGGCCAGCCCGACGGTCACCGCGCCGACCGGGACGACGTCGACCAGCCCGGCGTCGCGGCCCAGCCGCCACACCTGCTCGACGACGCCCGCGGTGTCGGCGACCGGATCGGTGTTGGCCATCGCGTGCACCGCGGTGTAGCCGCCCAGCGCCGCCGCGCGGCTGCCGGTCTCGACCGTCTCGGCGTCCTCCCGGCCGGGCTCGCGCAGGTGCGTGTGCAGGTCGACCAGGCCGGGCAGCGCGACCAGCCCGGCGGCGTCCACCACCTCGGCGCCGGGGGCCGACAGCGACTCCCCGACGGCGGTGATCCGGCCGTCCTCGACCAGGATGTCGGCGGCCTCCTCGCCGTAGGGGCGGGCCCCCGTGATCAGGACGGTCATGAGGGGGCCCCTCCCAGGAGCAGGTAGAGCACGGCCATGCGGACGGAGACGCCGTTGCCGACCTGCTCGACGATCGTGGAGCGGACGGAGTCGGCCACCTCGGCGGCGATCTCCATCCCACGGTTCATCGGGCCCGGGTGCATGACGATCGCGTCGTCGGCGAGCGCGCCCACCCGGCGGGCGTCGAGGCCGTAGCGGCGGCTGTACTCGCGAGCACTGGGGAAGAACGAGGCGTTCATCCGCTCGGCCTGGACCCGCAGCATCATCACCACGTCGGCCTTGGGCAGGACGGCGTCCAGGTCGTAGGAGACCTCCGCCGGCCAGCTGCCCACGCCCACCGGCAGCAGGGTCGGCGGGGCGACGAGGGTGACCTCGGCGCCGAGCGTGGCCAGCAGCCGCACGTTGGAGCGGGCCACCCGGCTGTGCAGGACGTCGCCGACGATCGTCACCCGGACCCCCTCCAGGCGGCCCAGCCGGCGCCGGATCGTGTACGCGTCCAGCAGCGCCTGGGTGGGGTGCTCGTGGGTGCCGTCGCCGGCGTTGACCACACTGCCGCGCACCCAGTTGGCCAGCCGGTGCGGAGCCCCGGAGGCGCTGTGCCGGACGACGATCGCGTCGCTGCCCATGGCCTCCAGGGTCAGCGCGGTGTCCTTGAGGCTCTCGCCCTTGGAGACGCTGCTGCCCTTGGCGGAGAAGTTGATGACGTCGGCCGACAGGCGCTTGGCGGCCAGCTCGAAGGAGATGCGGGTGCGGGTGGAGTCCTCGTAGAAGAGGTTGACCACGGTGCGGCCGCGCAGCGTCGGCAGCTTCTTGACCTCGCGGCCGGCCAGCGCGGCGTCGATCTGCGCCGCGGTGTCCAGGACCAGCGTGGCGTCGGCCCGGTCCAGGTCCCCGGCCTCCAGCAGGTGGCGCTTCACGCTCTGCTCCTCGGTGCGACTCCGCGGTCGCTCCGCTCCTCGCTCGCAGAGCTCGCTGCGATGCTCACTCCCTGTCGCCTCACCGGCTCTCCCCCTCGGTGACGAGCACCTCGTCGGTGCCGTCGATCTCCTGCAGGTGGACCCGCACCTGCTGGCTGCGTGCGGTCGGCACGTTCTTGCCGACGTAGTCCGCCCGGATCGGCAGCTCGCGGTGGCCCCGGTCGACCAGCACGGCCAGCTGGACGGCGCGGGGCCGGCCGAGGTCGCGCAGGGCGTCGAGGGCGGCGCGCACCGAGCGGCCCGAGAAGAGGACGTCGTCGACGAGGACGACCAGCCGCCCCTCGATTCCGGCACCGGGCAGCACGGTGTCCTCCAGGGCCCGGACGCCGCGCATGCGCAGGTCGTCGCGGTAGAGCGTGATGTCGACGGTGCCGACGTCGACCCGCGTGCCGGTGAACGCCTCGATGCGGGCGGCCAGCCGGCGGGCCAGCGGAGCGCCGCGGGTGGGGATGCCGACCAGCACCAGGTCGGACAGGCCGCCGTCGGCCGGGGACGGGCTCGTGGTCGCGGCCCGTTCGATGAGCTGGTGGGCCATCCGGTCGACCACGCGGGCGACGTCGGCGGCGGAGAGGAGTGCGGAGGGGGACGGACCGGCGGGTGCCGGTGCGCCGCCCAGGGCAGGCTCGGACGATCTGGCCATCAGGCCTCCTTCCCCGCCTCACGGGACGGGTCGTTAAAGGAGTGGGGTGGACCGCGACCGACGGTACTGCACGATCGAGTGGCCCCTGCGCCGCCCCCGGGTGACGCGGATCGCGCCCCGTCACCCGGGAGGAGTGTCCTGGTGTCGCGCCCTCCGCTTCACCAGTACGCTCCGTGACGACAACTCGCCCACGACGACGGACAGTGAGCAGGAAGCGATGAGCACCGACTACTCACGGGCCCTCGGTGCCCGGCTGCGCGCCATCCGGAACCAGCAGGGACTCTCCCTCCAGGGTGTGGAGGACAAGTCACACGGCCGGTGGAAGGCCGTCGTCGTCGGCTCCTACGAGCGCGGCGACCGCGCGGTGACCGTGCAGCGGCTCTCCGAGCTCGCCGTCTTCTACGGCGTCCCGGTCTCCGAGCTGCTGCCCGATCCCCGGCCGAGCTCCGCGGTCACCTCGACCACGAAGATCGTGCTCAACCTCGAGTCGCTGGGCTCGCTGCCGGCCGACGAGGCCGGGCCGCTGGCCCGCTACGCCTCGACGATCCAGGCGCAGCGGCACGACTACAACGGCAAGGTCCTGTCCATCCGCGCCGAGGACCTCAAGTCGCTGGCGATCATCTACGACATGAGCCCCGACGAGCTGACCTCCCGGCTCATCGAGTGGGGCGTGCTCTCCCCCGGCATGGAGAGCGTCGTCGGCTTTGGTGGCGACGAGGACGAGGACGAGCTCAACCCCAACTGGGAGCGCCGCCGCTCGCCGCGCTGACGCCCGCTCTCGCAGGAGGCCCCCGACCGGTCGCCGGTCGGGGGCCTCCCGCGTTCGGGGGACCTCGGGGTCACGGAACTGCCAGCCGACGGCCACGGAAGTGTCAGCAGGGCTCCGTAGCGTCGGCCACGCCCGCTGATCGACCCCCTCTGGAGGAGCCCGTCATGACCCCGCCCGCGCTGGTCCCCGTTCCGCCGGACCGGGACGTCCTGCTCGCCGCCCGCCGTCGGGCCGCCCTGCGCCGGGTGCACCGCCAGGGCTCGGCCGCCCGGATGCAGGCGATGCTGCTGGCCGCCGGCACCGGGGCGGCCCGCCGGGCCTGGCGCCGGAGGCCCGGGCCGGCGGGGGGGGCCCCGGGCGGCGGGGACCGCGCCGAGGACGCCGTTGACGTAGCCCGGCGAGTCGTCGGTGGACAGGGCCTTGGCCAGCTCCACCGCCTCGTCGATCACCACGGGATCCGGGACGTCGTCAGCCCACAGCAGCTCGAAGACCGCCATGCGCAGGATTGCGCGGTCCACGTCGGGCAGCCGGTCCAGCGACCAGCCGGTGGCGTGCCGGTCGATCAGCTCGTCGATGCGGGCGCCGTGCTCGACGGCACCCTCGACGAGCTGGACGGTGTAGTCGTTGACCGGCGGGGAACCGCCGGACACCTCCTCCGCGAGCTGTTCGCGCGGATCGCGCGCGCGGAGGTCCGCGGCGTAGAGGACGTCGACCGCGCGCTTGCGCGCCTTGGACCGGGCAGCCATCGGGGCGCGGGGGTCAGTTGGCGCGGCCGAGGTACCGGCCGTCGCGGGTGTCGACCTTGAGCTTGTCGCCGGTGTTGACGAACAGCGGCACCTGGATCTGCGCGCCGGTCTCCAGGGTGGCCGGCTTGGTGCCGCCGGTGGAGCGGTCCCCCTGCAGGCCCGGGTCGGTGTGCTCGACGACGAGCTCCAGGGTCACCGGCAGCTCGACGTAGAGCGCGGTGCCCTCGTGCACGGCGACGACGGCCTCGGTGTTCTCCAGGAGGTAGTCCGCCCCGCCGCCGACGGTCTCGGCCGGCACGTGGATCTGGTCGTAGGTCTCGCCGTCCATGAAGACGAAGTCGGTGCCGTCCTTGTACAGGTACGTCATCGACCGCTTGTCGACCGTGGCGGTCTCCACCTTGGTGCCGGCGTTGAAGGTCTTGTCCACGACCTTGCCCGACAGCACGTTCTTCAGCGTGGTCCGGACGAAGGCGCCGCCCTTGCCCGGCTTGACGTGCTGGAACTCGGTGACGGTCCAGAGCTGGCCGTCGAGGTTGAGGACCATGCCGTTCTTGAGGTCGTTGGTGGTAGCCATCTACAGGACCAGGAGTTCCTTGCTCGTGAGGGTCAACAACTCGGGCTCGCCCTCCGTGACGATCAGCGTGTCCTCGATCCGGACTCCGCCGTGGCCGGGGAGGTACACCCCCGGCTCCACGGTGACGGCCATGCCGGCGGCCAGCGTACCCGCGCCCAGCTGCCCGATGCCCGGCGCCTCGTGGATCTCCAGGCCCACGCCGTGCCCGAGACCGTGGGAGAAGTGCTCGGCGTGACCGGCGGCCGCGATGACGTCCCGGGCCGCGGCGTCGACCGCGACGACGTCCGTGCCGACGGCGAGCGCGGCCCGCCCGGCCGCCTGCGCCTCGGCGACCAGCGCGTAGACCTCCTGCTGCCAGTCTGCCGCGTGCCCGAGGACCAGCGTCCGGGTCATGTCGGAGTGGTACCCGTCGACGGTCGCGCCGAAGTCGAGCTTCAGGAAGTCGCCCTCGGTGAGGACGGTGGAGTCGGGCCGGTGGTGCGGGATCGCGGAGTTGGCGCCGGTGGCCACGATCGTCTCGAACGACGGCGCCTCGGCGCCCACCGCCAGCATCCGGGCGTCCAGCTCGCGGCCGACCTGCAGCTCGGTGCGGCCGGGGCGCAGCGCCCCCTCCGCAGCGAGCTCGGCCAGCGCCGCGTCGGCCACCGCGCAGGCCCGGCGCAGGGCGTCGATCTCGTCGGCGTCCTTCACCGCGCGCAGCGACTCCACCGCGCACCGGACCGAGCCGAGCTCCGGCACGGGCCCGCCGGCCGCGGCGTCGGCGAGGACCGACTCCAGGGCGCGCAGTCCGTCGACGGTCACCACGTGGCTCTCGAACCCGATGCGGCCTGCGCCGCGGCGCACGGCCTCGCGGGCGAGCGCCGCTCCGGTGTTCCGCTCGACGAGCAGCTCGAGGTCGGGGACCTGGGTGCCGGCCTGCGTGGTGTAGCGCCCGTCGGTGCCGAAGACGTCGCCGCCGTCGGTGCGCAGCAGGAGGGCGCCGTTGGAGCCGGTGAAGCCGGTGAGGTACCGGACGTTGAGCAGGTCGGTCACCAGGACCGCGTCGAACCCGCGCTCGCCCGCCATCGCCCGCAGCGCCGCCCGGCGCTCCGCGTGCCTCACCGGTGGTCCCGGGCGGCCAGCCAGCGCAGGGCCAGCAGGTAGCCGTCCACGCCGAGCCCGGCGATCACGCCCTCGGCCACCCGGGACACGTAGGAGAAGTGCCGGAACTCCTCGCGCCGGTGGATGTTGGTGAGGTGCACCTCGAGCACCGGCGCGCGGGTCGCGGCCAGGGCGTCGTGCAGGACCACGGAGGTGTGCGACCAGCCGCCGGGGTTGATCACGATCGGGGAGCCGGCGTCGGTGGCCTCGTACACCCAGCGCAGCAGCTGGCCCTCGTCGTCGGTCTGCCGGACCTGCACCTGCAGGCCCAGCTGCGCGGCGGCGGACTCGACGAGCTCGACCAGCTCCGCGTACGTCGTCGTCCCGTACTTCTCGGGCTCGCGCAGGCCCAGCCGGCCGAGGTTCGCGCCGTTGAGCACCTGGATCGTCACGATCGTCCTCCACTGACCGCCGCCCACGCGGCGTCGAGCCAGGCCTGGTCCGGGTCGGCCAGGATCCGCGGGTTGCCCAGGCCGTCGAGGACGACGAACCGCAGCGAGGCGCCGCGGGCCTTCTTGTCCAGCCGCATCACCGCCTGCAGCCGCGCCCAGTCGCCGGCGTAGCGGGTGGGCAGTCCCAGGGCGCCGACGAGGTCGCGGTGCCGGTCCACCTCGGCGCGGGACAGCAGCCCCGCCTGCCCGGCCAGCTCGGCGGCGAAGACCAGGCCGACCGCGACCGCCTCGCCGTGCCGCCAGCCGAAGTCCTCCACCCGCTCGATGGCGTGACCGAGCGTGTGCCCGTAGTTGAGGAACTCCCGGCGTCCGGTGTCGAACAGGTCCTCGCCGACCGCGTCGGCCTTCACCTGCACCGCGCGCTCGATCAGCTCGACGGTGTCGCGGCGGCCGGTCGGGTCGGCCTCGAGCAGGTCGAGGATCGTGCCGTCGGCGATGAAGCCGCACTTGACCACCTCGGCCAGCCCGGCGCGGAACTCCGCCTCCGGCAGGCCGGCGAGGACGTCGGTGTCGGCCAGCACGGCGGCCGGCGGGTGGAAGGCGCCGACCAGGTTCTTGCCGGCGGCGGTGTTGATGCCGGTCTTGCCCCCGACGGCGGCGTCCACCATGCCCAGCAGGCTGGTCGGCAGCTGGACCACGCGCACGCCGCGCACCCAGGTGGCGGCGAGGAACCCGGCCAGGTCGGTGACCGCTCCCCCGCCCACGCCGACGACGGCGTCGGAGCGGGTCAGGCCCAGCCGGCCGAACTCGTCCCAGGCACGGGCCGCGACCTCGGCGGTCTTGGCGGCCTCGCCGTCGGGCACGACCACCGCCTCGGCGGCGACCCCGGCCGTCTGCAGCGTCTCGACCGCGGCGCCCGCGAGCGCGGCCAGCGGCGGCGCGTGGACGACCACGGCGCGGGGGGTGCCGTCGAGCACCAGGGCCAGCTCCAGCTGCGCGCCGGGCCCGATGACGACCTCGTAGGGCCGGTCGCCCTGGACGCGGACCCGCCTCGAGGTCGCGCGGTCCCCGCTCACCGGGCCGTCCTCGAGCGCAGGGCGGCGGCGACGTCGGCGATCACGTCGCCGGGCTCCCGCCCGCCGGTGGGGACGGTCAGCGTGGCCACCTCCTCGTAGAGCGGCGCCCGGGCCACCAGCAGCGCGCGCAGCGTCGCCCGCGGGTTCATGCCCAGCACCGGGCGGGTGCGGCCGAGCCCGACCCGCTCCGCCGCCGACGCGAGGTCGACGTCCAGCCAGACGACCGTGCCACCGGACCGGCCGTAGCCGACCAGCAGCTCGCGGGTGGCGGGGCTGAGCACGGCTCCGCCGCCGAGGGCCACGACGCCCCCGTGCGCGCCGAGCGCGCGGGCCACGGCCTGCTGCTCCAGCGACCGGAAGAACTCCTCACCGCGCTGGACGAACAGGTCGGCGACCGTCTGCCCGGTGACGTCCTCGATGTCGGCGTCGGTGTCGGTGAAGCCGACGCCCAGCAGCTCGGCGACGGCCGAGCCGACGGTCGTCTTGCCCGACGACGGCGGCCCGACGAGGACCAGGAGGGGACGGCGCACCGGCTCGGCGGGGGTCATCGGCTCGGCGGGGGTCATCGGATGGTCAGGGCGTCGAGGTAGCCCGCCACGTTGCGGCGGGTCTCGGCCAGCGAGTCGCCGCCGAACTTCTCCAGCGCCGCGTCGGCCAGCACCAGCGCGACCATCGCCTCCATGACCACCGCCCCGCGGGGCACGGCGCAGGCATCGCTGCGCTGGTTGATCGCGACGGCCGGCTCGCCCGTGGCGACGTCGACCGTGGCCAGCGCACGCGGCACGGTGGAGATCGGCTTCATCGCCGCCCGCACGCGAAGCACCTCCCCGTTGGTCATGCCGCCCTCGATGCCGCCGGCGCGGTCGGACAGCCGCTGCACCCGCCCGTCCGCGAGCACGATCTCGTCGTGGGCCACCGAGCCGCGGCGGCGGGCGGTCTCCAGCCCGTCGCCGACCTCCACGGCCTTGACCGACTGGACGCCCATGAGGGCGCCGGCCAGCCGGGAGTCCAGGCGGCGGTCCCAGTGCACGTGGCTGCCCAGGCCCGGCGGCAGGCCGTGGACGACGACCTCGATGACGCCGCCCAGCGTGTCGCCGGTCATCCGGGCGTCGTCGACCTCGGCCACCATGCGCGCGCTGGTCCCCGGGTCCGCGCAGCGCACCGGGTCCTCGTCGATGCGCGGGTTGTCCTCGGGGCCGGGGACGATGCCGTCGGGGACGACGACCGGTCCGATGCCGACCACGTGGCTGACCACCTCGGCGCCCAGGGCCTGTCGCAGGAAGGCCCGGGCGACGGCGCCCAGCGCGACCCGGGCCGCCGTCTCGCGCGCGCTGGCCCGTTCCAGCACCGGGCGGGCGTCGTCGAAGCCGTACTTCTGCATGCCGGCCAGGTCCGCGTGGCCGGGCCGCGGCCGGGTGAGCGGCGCGTTGCGGGCCTGGCCGGCGAGGACCTCGGCATCGACCGGGTCGGCGGACATGACCGTCGTCCACTTGGGCCACTCGGTGTTGCCGATCTGCACCGCGATCGGACCGCCCTGCGTGAGCCCGTGCCGGATGCCACCGGTCAGCGTCACCTCGTCCTGCTCGAAGGACATCCGGGCGCCGCGGCCGTGGCCGAGCCGCCGCCGGGCCAGGTCGGCGTCCAGGTCGGCGGTCTGCACGCGCACGCCGGCGGGCAGGCCCTCGAGGATGGCGGTGAGCTGCTGGCCGTGCGACTCACCGGCGGTCAGCCAGCGCAACATGCCCCGGAGTCTAGGAGGACCCCCCTCCCCTCCTTCCCCCGCGGGCTCGGGCGGGCCCCGGGGGGAGAGCCGTTCCCGCCGCTCACCACGTGCCGGCGAGCGCCAGGGCCAGGGCCGCGCCGACCAGCAGCGGCGGGCCGAACGGGACGGCGCTGCGCCACCCGGCCCGGCCGGTGGCCACCAGCGCGACGGACACCGCCGCCCCGGTGAGCAGGCCGAGGAACACCCCGGCGAGCAACGCGCCCCACCCCACCCAGCCCAGCACGAGGCCGAGCAGGCCCAGCAGCTTGACGTCGCCCAGGCCCAGGCCCCGCGGGGAGATCAGCGCGCCCAGCAGCGCCACCCCGGACGCGGCGGCCGCGGCGAGCACGGCCCGCAGCAGGTCCGGCCAGGTCCCGAGGACCGCGGCGTCGGCGACCAGCGCCGCGGTGACGACCGCGGCCGCCGGGAAGGTGACGCGGTCGGGCAGCCGGTGGACGGCGAGGTCCACGCCGCCCAGCACGATCGCGGCCCCGGCGGCCCAGGCCAGGCCGAGCGCGGCGGGGCGGACGCCGGCGAGGACGACGACACCCGTGAGCGCGGCGACCAGGAGCGCGCTGGTGAGCACCGCGCGCAGCGGGCCGGCCGCAGCCGCGTCGTCCCGCGTGGCCAGCCGCACGGTGACCCGGGCCAGCCAGGGTCCGACCACCACCGCGGCGACCGTGGCGGCCGCGGCGAGGACGACCGGGGAGAGACCGGCTCCCGCGGTCAGCGGGCGTCCAGCGCCGCGCGCATCTCCGCGATCGGCGCGGGCTGCCCGGTCATGAGCTCGACCTGCGCGGTGGCCTGCCAGAACAGCACGTCCAGGCCGCCGACCACCGTGCCGCCGGCCGCGGTGACCGCGGTCCCCACCGGCGTGGGCCAGGGGTCGTAGAGCACGTCGAGCACCGTCTGCCCGGCCCGCCACGGCAGCGCGGCGACGACGGGCTGGCCGCCGACCGGCACCGTGCTCACCACGACGGAGGCGTCGACGACCGCGGCCTCCAGGGACACCACCGCCGTCGGCACCGAGAGCGTGTCCAGCACGCGCAGCAGGTCCCCGGCGCGGGACGGCTCGCGGACGACCACGTCGACGTGCTCGGCGCCCAGGGAGGCCAGCGCGACCGCCGCGGCCGCCGCCGTCCCCCCGGCGCCGACGATCGCCACCCGGTCGACGGACTCGACGCCGGCCAGCTGCAGGGCCATGCCGATGCCGGCGACGTCGGTGTTCTCCGCCCGCCAGCCGGCCTCGGTGCGCACCAGCGTGTTGGCTGCGTGCAGCAGCCGCGGCAGCGGCTCGACCAGGTCGGCGACGTCCACCGCGGCCTGCTTGCAGGGCATGGTCACGGAGAAGCCGCGCCACTCCTCGCCCAGCCCGGCCAGCAGCACCGGCAGGTCCTCCGCCCCGATGTCGAGGGCGTCGTAGGTCCAGTCGGTCAGGCCGAGCGCGGCGTAGGCGGCCCGGTGCAGCAGCGGGGACAGCGAGTGACCCACCGGCCGGCCGAGGACGGCCGCGCGCCGGGTGGCGACGGCCGTCCCCGCGGCCGGCGCGTCAGCCACCGCAGCCGAGACCGGCGGCGGCGCACCGCTCCCGGGCCGCCATGAACTCCGCGTAGTCGCTGGTGAAGAAGTGCTTCCCGTCCTGGTTCTCCAGCACGTAGTACAGGAGGTCGCCGGTGGTGGGCGCCAGGGCCGCCTCGAGGCTGGCCTCGCCGGGCGAGCTGATCGGCGTGGGCGGCAGCCCGGCCCGCGTGCGGGTGTTGTACGGGCTGTCGGTCTGCAGGTCGGCCACCGTGAGGTCGTTGCCGTTCTTGCCCAGGCCGTAGGCGAGGGTGGCGTCGATGCCCAGTGCCGTCCCCTGGCTGAGCCGGTTGTAGACCACCTGCGCCACGTCGGGCCGCTCGGCGTCCAGCCGCGTCTCCGACTGCACCATCGAGGCGATGGTGACCACGTCGTGGACCGACCGGCCCGCGGCCGCGGCCCGCTCCTCCAGCTGGATCGTCGCGGCGGTCTCGGTGAACCGGCCGACCATCGCCCGCAGCATGTCGACCGGGGCGTCGTCGGGCTGGAAGTCGTAGGTCGCCGGGAACAGGTAGCCCTCGAGCTGGCCGTTGGCGTAGGCCGGCAGGCCGAGCGCGGCCGGGTCGGCGGTCGCCGCCTGCAGCTCCTCGATCGGCTTCTGGGTGCCCTCCGACAGCCGCTGCAGGATCTGCGCGACGGTGAAGCCCTCGGGGATGGTCACCCGGGAGAACAGCCGGGTGGCCGGGTCCAGGAGCAGGTCGAGCGCGGCCTGGCCGCTCATCTGCGACCGCATCGCGTACACGCCGGGCTGGATCCCGCGGGCGGCGGGCTCGGTCTCCGCGGCCTCCACGAACGGCCCGACGGAGGCGATGACGCCGCCGTCGACGAGGCTGCGGGCGATGTCGCTGAGGGTGTCGCCGACGGAGATGCGGATCTCGACGCTGCCCGACCCCTGGCCGGCGAAGTCCTGGCTCGGCGGGTTGACCAGGTCGATGATCGCCTTGCCGCCGAAGACGATGCCCGCGATCAGCCCGGCGAGGACGACGAGGGAGAGGACGACGGCCAGCGGGCTGCGCCGGCGGGGGGCCCGCCCGGAGCCGCCGCCGTCGTCGTGCCCGCGGCGCGACCGGCGGGAGTCGTCGGCGCCCGAGGCACCGATGACCTCCAGGCCGCCGGTGGACTCGTGCTCGTCGTCCCAGCCGTGCGGGTCCCCGGGGTGGTGCCCGGCGGGATCGTCGTCCGGCTCACCGCCGAACAGGCCCGGCGCGTCGGCGAAGGACTGTGCCACGGTGGCGTCGTCGTCGGGGTGGACGTCGGTTCTGCGCTGCATGCGCGACCAGGCGCCCGGCGGCCGCGGGGGGAGGTCCGGCAGGGGCGCCGACGGGTGCGTCGACCCCTCCTGGCCGCCGGCGGTCCAGCGCGGCGGAACGGGGCGGGCGCCCTCGCCGGGGAGGGGGCCGGTGCTGCCGTCGTCCGCCGGGCCGCCACCGTGACGGGCGGCCGGAACGGCCCGGCGCTGCCGCAGGCCCTCGGCGCCGTACAGCCCGCCCGCACCCGGGGCACCGGCCCCGGGGGCGTCGGGCGAGGCGTGCCGACCCCGCCGCACGGACGGGGTCGGGTCGGTCACGACCGCTCCCGCTGGGCGTCCAGGTAGGCCTGGAGTATGACGACGGCGGCCGCCTGGTCGATCACCGAACGCTGCTGGCGGCTGTCGAGACCGTTCGCCCGGAGGGAACTGGCTGCGGTCACGGTGGAGAGCCTTTCGTCGACGAGGTGCACGGGCACGGTGCCGATCCGCCCGGCGAGTGCCCGAGAGTAGGCACGCGCCTCCTTCGCTGACGCACCCGACGCACCCGAGAGGTGCCTCGGCTCCCCCACGATCACCTCTGTCACCTCGTGTTCCACCACGAGGTCGGCGATCCGGTCCAGATCGGACTCGTCACGGGCCCGCCGCACCGTCTCCAGCGGGGTGGCCAGCAGGCCGGTGGGGTCGGAGATCGCCACCCCGACCCGCACCGAGCCGACGTCGATCCCGAGCCGCCGGCCCTGCCGCGGGCGGCGCGGCGGGATCGGCAGCCCGCCCGGCAGGCCGCCGGACAGGTCGATCTGGGAGGTCTCGTGCCGCACCGGGGGGAAGCCGGCCGACAGGTCGATCTCGGTCGTCTCGTGCTGCACCGGCCGCGGCGGCTGGGCGGACGGGGCGGGCCGCGGGCGGGCCGGGGGCGGCACCGCCGGGCGGCGCACCCGGCGCTCCCCCACCGGTCCGGTCTCGTCGGGGCGCTGGTCGGGCACTCCGCTCACCTCCCTGCGGCGGTCGCGACCGCCTGTTCGCCGGCCTGGAGGGCCGCGGGGATGCCGGCGGGGTCCGTGCCGCCGCCCTGGGCCACGTCGTTCTTGCCGCCACCCTTGCCGCCCACCTGCGGGGCGGAGACCCGGACCAGGTCACCAGCGGAGAGCCCCCGCTGCACGGCGGCCGGGTTGAGGGCCGCCACGAGAGCCACCTTGCCCCCGGACTCCGACGCGAGCAAGACGACCCCCGGGCGGTCGGCGGGCAGCCGGCCGCGGACGTCGAGGGCCAGCGTGCGCAGGTCCCCGCCGCCCAGGCCCCCGGGCGAGCCGGTCACCACGGCGACCCCGCCGACGTCCCGGGCGCCGGCGGCCAGTTCCCCGGCCGCGGCCACGGTCTGCTGGGCGCGCAGCTCGGCCAGCTCCTTGTCGACGTCGCGCAGCCGGGCCAGCATGCCGCTGACCCGCTCGACCAGCCCGTCGGTCGGGGCCTTGACCAGGTCGGCGAGCTGGCGGACCAGGTCGCGCTCGCGGGCCAGGTAGCGGAAGCCGTCCAGGCCGACGACCGCCTCGACGCGGCGGGAGCCCGAGCCGACGGAGGACTCCCCGGTCAGCGCCAGCGTGCCGATCTGCGCGCTGCCGCGCACGTGCGTGCCACCGCAGAGCTCCCGCGACCACGGGCCGCCGATCTCCACGACGCGCACCTGCTCGCTGTAGGTCTCGCCGAACAGCGCCAGCGCGCCGATCGCCTGGGCCTCGGGCAGCGTCATGTAGCTGGCGGTCACCCGGTGGTCGGCGCGGACGGCGGCGTTGGCGACGTCCTCGATGTCGTGCCGCTGCTGCGGGGTGAGCGCGCCCTGCCAGGCGAAGTCCAGCCGCAGGTAGCCGGGCCGGTTGTAGGAGCCCGACTGCAGCGCCTGCTGGCCGAGCACCTGGCGCAGCGCGGCGTGCACGACGTGCGTGCCCGAGTGCGCCTGGCACGCCGACAGCCGCCACTCGCGGTCCACCTCCGCGACCAGCTCAGCGCCCTCGCGCAGCTCGCCGTCGAGGACCCGCACCTGGTGGGCGACCAGGCCCTTGACCGGCCGCTGGACGTCGAGGACCTCCGCGCGGCCGCCGTCCCACGTGAGGACGCCGGCGTCGGCCACCTGGCCGCCGGACTCCGCGTAGAACGGCGTCCGGTCGAGGACCACGCGGGTGATCTCGCCCGGGCCGGCGGGGGCGCCGGCCCCCTCCTCGGCGAGGTCGCTGACCACGCCGAGCACGCGCGACTCGGTGCGCAGCGTGTCGTAGGCCCGCCAGTCGGTCGGGCCGTGGTCGGCCAGCAGCCGGCGGTAGGCCAGGACGTCGACCGAGCCGGTCTTCTTGGCGCGGGCGTCGGCGCGGGCGCGGTCGCGCTGCTGCTGCATGAGGGCCCGGAAGCCGTCCTCGTCGACGGTGACGCCCTGCTCGGCGGCCATCTCGAGGGTGACGTCGATCGGGAAGCCGTAGGTGTCGTGCAGGGAGAACGCCTGCTCCCCCGACAGCTGCGGGGCGCCCGCCCGCTTGGCCGTGGCGACGGCGGTGTCGAACAGCGTCGTGCCCGCGCTGAGGGTGCGCCGGAACGCCTCCTCCTCGGCGTAGGCCACGCTGGAGATGCGCGCGAAGTCGGTCTCCAGCTCCGGGTAGCTGGCCTTCATCGCGTCGCGCGACACCGGCAGCAGCTCGGGCAGGGTGGCCTCGTCGACGCCGAGCAGCTTCATCGAGCGCACCGCGCGGCGCAGCAGCCGGCGCAGGATGTACCCGCGGCCCTCGTTGCCGGGCGTGACGCCGTCCCCGATCAGCATGAGACTGCTGCGGACGTGGTCGGCGACCACGCGCAACCGGACGTCGGCGTCGTGATCGCGTCCGTAGCCGACGCCGGCGAGGTCGGCCGCCCGGCGCAGCACCGGGGACACCTCGTCGATCTCGTAGAGGTTGTTCACGCCCTGCAGCAGGTAGGCGACCCGCTCCAGGCCCATGCCGGTGTCGATGTTCTTCTTCGGCAGGTCGCCGACGATGCGGAACTCCTCCTTGCTCCGCACGTCGGCCAGCTCGTACTGCATGAAGACGAGGTTCCAGATCTCCAGGAACCGGTCCTCGTCGACCACCGGCCCGCCGTCCGGCCCGTGCTCGGGACCGCGGTCGTAGTAGATCTCGCTGCACGGGCCACCCGGGCCGGGCTGGCCGGTGTGCCAGTAGTTGTCCTTGAGCCCGCGCCGCTGGATCCGCTCGTCGGGCAGCCCGGCGATGCGCCGCCACGCGTCGGCGGCCTCGTCGTCGTCGAGGTAGACGGTGACCCAGATCCGCTCGGGATCGAAGCCGAGCCCCCCGGCGTCCACGGACCCGGTGATCAGGTCCCAGGCGTGCTGGATCGCGCCGTCCTTGAAGTAGTCGCCGAACGAGAAGTTGCCGTTCATCTGGAAGAACGTGCCGTGGCGGGTGGTCTTGCCCACCTCCTCGATGTCGAGGGTGCGCACGCACTTCTGCACGCTGGTCGCCCGCGGGTAGGGCGCCGGCTCCCGGCCGGTCAGGTACGGGATGAACGGCACCATGCCCGCGACGGTGAACAGCAGCGACGGGTCGGGCGAGACCAGCGAGGCGCTGGGCACGACGGTGTGGCCGCGGGAGGCGAAGTGCTCCAGGAAGCGGCGGCGGATCTCGGCGGTCTGCATCGTCCTACTCGGGGATCGGGGGGCGGGCGGCGTCGCCCGCGAGGACGGAGGTCAGCGGTCGGCGGCGTGCGCGCCCCGCCGGGAGGGGAGCTGCGCCTGCCCGGGCTCGGGCAGCGGCGCGTCCAGCCCGGTGCCGGCGCGCAGCTCCTCCTCGCGCGCGGCCGCGGCCGCCCGGACGTCGGCACCGAAGTCGCCGATCGCGTCGGCGAGGTCCCGCAGGCCCTCGACGAGGGCGCCGGCGATGCCCTGCGGGGTCAGCTTCTCGGCGGCGCGGGACAGCTTGCGGACGAGGAGCGCGCCGATGGTGACGCCCATCCCGAGCCAGAACAGCCGGCGCATCAGGCGGCCCGCCGGGCGGCCCGGCGCTCGCGGCGCGCGACCCGGTCACGGGCGGCGGCGTCGGCGATGGCCTGGCCCTCG
Source organism: Geodermatophilus sp. CPCC 206100 (assembly GCF_048569675.1). Taxonomy (NCBI): domain Bacteria; kingdom Bacillati; phylum Actinomycetota; class Actinomycetes; order Geodermatophilales; family Geodermatophilaceae; genus Geodermatophilus; species Geodermatophilus sp. CPCC 206100. Next base: position 49,424 of record NZ_JAQISV010000007.1, on the reverse strand, counting down.
CGCTTCTTGCGGGCCGCGCTGCGCACCCCGTAGCTGAACGCGGCCACCTTGATCAGGGGGCTGCCCAGGGTCGCGGCGACGACGCTGCTGAGCGCCGCCACGTTGCTGGAGACGTTGGCCGCGTTGCCGGTGATGTCGTCGACCCGCTCGAGGTTGCTGTTGACGTGGGCGACCGTCGTCGAGGCCTGACTGAGGATCGGCGCGCTCTGCTCGCGAGCCTGCCGGATGGTCAGCGTCGCCTCGTCGAGGGTGCGCCCCAGCTTGAGGATCGGGACGGCGAGCAGCACCACCAGCAGCACCAGCGCCAGCGCGGCGATCAATCCGGCCCACTCTCCTGCGGACACGCGGGGTCTCCTGTTCCTCGGCGACGGCTCGTCGTCCGGAGTCGTGCCCGCGCGGTCGCTCCCGGCGGACCTCGGCCCGGCGTGGTCACAGTAGTCGCGGCCCGGGACGCCCGTCCGTGCCCCGCCGGGGGTCAGCGGCCGCGCCGGAGGATCGCCCGCAGCTTGACCAGCCGGGCGCCGATCGCGCCCTCCGCACCGCGGCTGGTGGGGCGGTAGTAGTCCTTGCCGACCAGCGCGTCGGGCGGGTACTGCTGCGGCACGATCCCGTCCGGCGCGTCGTGCGGGTACCGGTAGGTGGCGCCGTGCCCCAGCTTCTTCGCGCCGGCGTAGTGCGCGTCGCGCAGCCCCGGCGGGACCGGCCCGGCCAGGCCGGCGCGCACGTCCGCGACGGACTCGCCGATGGCCACGGTGAGCGCGTTGGACTTCGGCGCGGTGGCCAGGTGGGCGACGGCCTGGGCCAGCGCGAAGTGGCCCTCCGGCATGCCGATGAACGCGACGGCGTCGGCGGCGGCGACCGCGGTGAGCAGCGCCGTGGGGTCGGCCATCCCGATGTCCTCGCTGGCGGAGATCACCAGGCGGCGGGCGATGAAGCGGGGGTCCTCCCCGGCCTCCACCATGCGGGCCAGGTAGTGCATGGCGGCGTCCACGTCGCTGCCGCGGATGGACTTGATCAGCGCGCTGGCGACGTCGTAGTGCTGGTCGCCCTGCCGGTCGTAGCGGACCGCCGCCTGCGCCACCGCCGTCTCCAGGGTGGCCAGGTCGAGGACCTCGGTGCCGGCCGCCCTCGCCGCGCCCGCACCGGACTCCAGCGCGGTGAGCGCCTTGCGGGCGTCGCCGCCGGCCACCCGCAGCAGGTGCTCCTCGGCCTCCTCGGTGAGGGTGACCGCGCCGTCGAGCCCGCGGTCGCTGGTCAGGGCCCGGCGCAGCACGGCGCGGACGTCGTCGTCGGACAGCGGCTGCAGGGCCAGCACGAGGCTGCGGGACAGCAGCGGGCTGACCACCGAGAAGAACGGGTTCTCGGTGGTGGCCGCGATGAGGCTGACGATGCGGTCCTCGACCGCGGACAGCAGCGAGTCCTGCTGGGTCTTGGAGAAGCGGTGCACCTCGTCGATGAACAGGACGGTGCGCCGGCCGGCGTAGGTCAGCTCCCGCTTGGCGCCGGCGATGACCGCCCGGACCTCCTTCACCCCGGCGTCCAGCGCCGACAGCTGGACGAACTGCCGCTTGGTGGCCAGGGAGATGACGTGCGCGAGCGTCGTCTTGCCGGTGCCGGGCGGGCCGTAGAGGACCAGCGACATCGGCTCGTCGCCCTCGACCAGCCGGCGCAGCGGGGCCCGCGGACCGAGCAGGTGCTGCTGGCCGACGACCTCGTCCAGCGCGCGCGGCCGCATCCGGACGGCCAGCGGGGCGCCGGGGTCGACACGCGGGGCGTCGTCCACCGGTTCGTCGAACAGCGAACTCACGGTGTCCTCGGTTCGCTCCCGCGGGGCGCTCCGCTCCTCGGTCGCTCTGTCACTGCTCGCCTCCGCGGTCGCTCCGCTCCTCGCTCGCTGGCGCTCGTTGCGATGCTCACTCCCTGTCGGCTCGGACGCTCCCTGTCGGGCTTCCGCCCCTGTCCGCTCACGCGTGAGGACGCTACCCGCGGGGCACGACACCCCCGTGCAGCAACGACGCATCGGAGACGTCCCCGTCAGCGCCATCGGGCTCGGGGCCATGCCCCTGTCCACCAAGGAGCGGCGGCCGTCGCACGACGACGCCGTCGCCACGATCCACGCCGCCCTGGACGCCGGCGTGACGCTGGTCGACACCGCCGACGCCTACTCGCGCGACGAGGCCGAGTTCGGCCACAACGAGTCGCTGGTGGCCGACGCGCTGGCCTCCTACGGATCGGGCGCGGCCGACGTGCTCGTCGCGACGAAGGGCGGGCACACCCGGCGGGGCACCGACTGGGAGCTCGACGGGACGCCGGGGTACCTGCGGCGGGCCTGCGAGGCGTCGCTGCGCCGGCTCGGCGGCGACGCGATCGGGCTCTACCAGTTCCACCGCCCCGATCCCGACACCCCGTGGGAGGAGTCCATGGGGGCGCTGCGGTCCCTGGCCGACGACGGGCTGGTGCGGATGGTCGGCATCTCCAACGCCGACGTCGCCCAGATCGACGTCGCCCGCTCGATCGTCGGCCCGGCGCTGGTGAGCGTGCAGAACCAGTTCTCGCCGGGCTGGCGGTTCTCCGCCGACGAGGTGGCGCACTGCGCGGGGCACGGGCTGGCGTTCCTCCCGTGGAGCCCGTTCGGCGGGGTGTCTGCGGCCGGGTCGCTGGAGGCCACCGCGCCGGCCTTCGCGGAGGTCGCCGAGGAGCTCGGGGTGTCGGTGTACCAGGTGACGCTGGCCTGGCACCTGGCCCAGGCCGACGTCGTCGTCCCGATCCCGGGCGCCACGCGGGCGGCGTCCATCGTCGACTCCGCGGCCGCCGCGGACCTGCAGCTCACCCCCGAGCAGCTCGCCCGCCTCGACGCCTGAGCGCCGTCTCCCGGCACCGATGAGGTCGGGGGCGCCGGTCGGTCTGAGGGATGTGGCCTCGCGACCGCGCCGGGCCCCGTCAGCGCAGGAGGCCACCATGACGACCGACACCGCGACCGACCCCCGGACCGCCGCGCTGCGCTCCCTCGACCGCCTCGTCGGCACCTGGTCCGTCTCGGGCCCCGACGACCTGAGCGGCGAGGTCCGCTACGAGTGGATGGAGGGCGGCGCCTTCCTCGTGCAGCACGTCGACCTGCACTCGGCCGGCGAGCACACCCGCGGCGTGGAGTACATCGGCTTCGACGAGCCCAGCGGCGAGCTGCGGTCCCACTTCTTCGGCACCGGTGGGGAGATCCTCGAGTACACCTACCGGCTGGAGGGCGACCTGCTCACCATCTGGTTCGGCGGAACGGACTCCCCGGCCCGCTTCGAGGGGCGGTTCAGCGCCGACGGCGCGAGCAACTCCGGCGCGTGGGAGTGGCCCGGCGGCGGCTACGCGTCCACGATGACCCGGGCCTCCTGAGCCCCGGACTCCTGCCCCCTCGATTGCTGGCCCCTCCGCCGTCGCCGGGGCGCCCCGAGCCGCGCACCCGGGCACCACCGTCCGGCGGATGACGCCCCTCCCGACGTGGACCTCGGCCGCCGCGCGCGCCGCCGGCATCTCCCGGGCCACCCTGCGGAGAACCCGCTTCTTCCGGCTGTCCCACGACCTGTACGTGCACCTCGACGACGCCGTCGACGCGGCCGAGCGCCTGGCCCTGCTGGCGACCACACTGCCGCCGGACGCGGCGTTCAGCCATGCCACGGCAGCGGCCGTCCTCGGCGCCCCGGTCGACGCGCCGGCGCTCCCGCACGTCGTGCTCACCCCCAGGCGGGTGCTCCCGCAGCGGGCCGACCTCGTCGTCCACTCCCGACTGCTGGCCGACCCGGACGTCGTCGTCCACCGGGGTCTGCGGGTGACCTCGGGCGCGCAGACGTACCTCGACCTCGCCGCGGGCTCCGCGCCGGAGGACCTCGTCGCCGTCGGTGACGCCCTCCTGCGGGCGGGGCACCTCAGCGCCGACCGGCTCGAGGAGCGGCTGGGTCGGGCGCGCCGGGTCCGCGGCGTGGTCCGGGCACGGGAGTGCGCACCGCTGCTGTCACCCCTCGCGATGTCCCGTCCCGAGAGCCTCGTGCGCTACTGGCTGGTGCGCAGCGACCTGCCCGACCCGCAGCCGCAGGTGGCGGTCCGCGACCGCTGGGGGCGCGTGGTCGCGCACGGGGACCTCGGCTACGAGGAGTGGGCGGTGCTCCTGGAGTACGAGGGACGCCAGCACGCGGAGCGCGACCAGTTCGGCCGGGACGTCGACCGCTACTCCCTCGTGGCCGCGGAGGGCTGGCTGGTGCTGCGGTTCGCCGCCCGCCACGTCGGGGGACCGTGGTGGTGGACCGCACGTGCCGGGCCCTGGTCAGCCGGAGCTGGCGACCGCAGGCGGCGAGCGCCGGCGGGGCGGTCGCGGTCAGCGGCCCAGCACCTCGCGCAGCGCGGCCAGGACGAGCGCGACGGTGTCCGGGCGGGCGTTGTGGCCCATCAGGCCGATCCGCCAGACGGTGGCCGCGTAGGCCCCGACGCCGCCGCCGATCTCCAGGTCGTAGCGCTCGAGCAACTCCTTGCGCACCGCGGCGGAGTCCACGCCGTCGGGCACCCGCACCGTGGTCAGCTCGGGCAGCCGGTACCCCTCGGCGGCGAACAGCTCCAGGCCCAGCTCCTCCAGGCCCGCGTGCAGCAGCCGGCCGGCCTCGAGGTGCCGGGCGTGGACGGCGTCCAGCCCCTCCTCCAGGACGCGGCCGAGCCCGGCGTGCAGCGACACGACCATCCCGGTGGGCGCCGTGTGGTGGTAGGTGCGGCCCCCGGAGCCGGCGGCCTCGCCGGCGTACCCGCCGAGCATGCCCAGGTCGAGGTACCAGCTGCGGGGCTTCTCGATCCGCCGCTCCCAGGCCCGCTCGTTGATCGTGAACGGCGCGAGCCCCGGCGCGACCCCCAGGCACTTCTGCGAGCCGGAGTAGGCGAGGTCGACCCCCCACTCGTCCAGCTGCACCGGGATGCCGCCCAGCGAGGTGACGCAGTCGGCCAGCAGCAGCGCGTCGCCCTTGCCGGCGGCCAGCGGGGCGAGGTCCGAGCGCACGCCGGTGGAGGTCTCGGCGTGGACGGCGGCGATCAGCTTCGGGGACGGGTGGGCGGCCAGCACGCGGTCGGCGTCGACCGGCTGCCCCCACTCGTGGTCCACCCGCACGACCTCGGCCCCGCAGCGCGACGCGACGTCGACCATCCGCTCGCCGAACAGGCCGTTGACCGCGACGACGACGACGTCGCCCGGGCCGACGGTGTTGACGAACGCCGCCTCCATGCCGGCCGAACCGGTCGCCGACAGCGGGAGGGTGCGGCGGTTCGTCGTCCCGAAGACCTGGCGCAGCCGGTCGGAGGTCTCGTCGAGGATGCCCAGGAAGACCGGGTCCAGGTGGCCCAGCAGCGGCTGGACCAGCGCGACGGTGGCTTCGGGGTAGGGGTTGGACGGACCGGGTCCGAGCAGGGTGCGGGCACGCAGCGGCATGCCCGCAACCTACCGGCGGACCGTGACCTGGGTTACGGCCGGATGGTGACGTCGGTGGACGCCGGCCCCGGTGCCCCGGGCTCGGCCGGCAGCGGCGGCTCCTCCGGCTGGGCGTCGATGCCGGCCTCCTTGCGCTGGGCGTCGGTGATCGGCGTCGGCGCGCCGGTGAGCGGGTCGAAACCGGCGCCGGTCTTCGGGAAGGCGATGACCTCGCGGATCGAGTCCACCCCGGCCAGCAGGGCGGTGAGCCGGTCCCAGCCGAGCGCGGCGCCGGCGTGCGGCGGCGGGCCGTAGGCGAACGCCTCGAGGAAGAACCCGAACCGCTCCCGGGCCTCCTCGCGGGACATCCCGAGGGTCTCGAAGACCCGCTCCTGCAGCTGCGCGTCGGAGATGCGGACCGAGCCGCTGGCCAGCTCGTTGCCGTTGACCACCAGGTCGTAGGCGTCGGACAGCGCGGCGGCCTTGTCCTCGGCGAACCGCTCCCGCCACTCCGGCGTGGGCGAGGTGAACGGGTGGTGCATGAACGTCCAGTCGCCGTCCTCGGTCTCCTCGAACATCGGGAAGTCGACGACGAAGAGGAACGACCACGAGCCCGGCTCGATGAGCTCCAGCCGCTTGGCGATCTCGTTGCGGGCCGCCCCCAGCAGCTCCTGAGACGAGCGGCGCTGACCGGCGGCGAAGAACACGCAGTCCCCCGGCTGCGCGCCGACGGCGGCCACGAGCCCCTCGCGCTCGGCGTCGGAGATGTTCTTGGCGACCGGCCCGCCGAGCGTGCCGTCCTCGGCGATCGTCACGTAGGCCAGGCCCCGCGCACCGCGCGAGCGCGCCCAGTCCTGCCAGGCGTCGAACGCCCGCCGCGGCTGCGACCCGCCGCCGGGCATGACGACCGCGCCCACGTAGGGGGCCTGGAAGACGCGGAAGGGGGTGTCGGCGAAGAACGAGGTCAGCTCGGTGAGCTCGACGCCGAACCGCAGGTCGGGCTTGTCCGAGCCGAAGCGGTCCATCGCCTCCCGATAGCTCATCCGCGGGATCTCCGGCACCTCGTAGGCGGCCAGCTCCGACCACAGCGCCCGGACGACGTCCTCGGCCACGGCCAGGACGTCGTCGCGCTCGACGAAGCTCATCTCGAAGTCCAGCTGGGTGAACTCCGGCTGCCGGTCGGCGCGGAAGTCCTCGTCCCGGAAGCAGCGGGCGATCTGGTAGTAGCGCTCCAGCCCGCCGATCATGAGCAGCTGCTTGAACAACTGCGGGGACTGGGGCAGCGCGTACCACTTGCCCGGCTGCAGCCGGACCGGGACGACGAAGTCGCGCGCGCCCTCCGGCGTCGAGCGGGTCAGGTTCGGCGTCTCGACCTCGACGAAGCCGTGCCGCGCCATGACCCCCCGCGCGATCCGGTTGATCTCGCTGCGCAGCCGCAGCGTCCGGGCCGGGCCCTGCCGGCGCAGGTCCAGGTAGCGGTACCGGTAGCGGACGTCGTCGGAGGCGGCCTGGTCGGTCTCGATCGGGAAGGGCAGCGGCGCCGCCGCCGACAGCACCCGCAGCTCGCTGGCGGCCACCTCGATCTCGCCGGTGGGCAGCTCCGGGTTCTCGTTGCCCTCCGGCCGCCGCCGGACCTCGCCGGTGACCAGCACGCAGAACTCGTTGCGGAGGGCGTGCGCCTCCTCCTCGCGGACGACCACCTGGACGTAGCCGGAGGCGTCGCGCAGGTCGACGAAGACGACCCCGCCGTGGTCGCGGCGGCGGGCGACCCAGCCGGCGAGGGTCACGGCAGAACCGGCGTCGGACGCCCGCAGCGTGCCGGCGTCGTGGGTGCGGAGCACGTCAGTGCCTTTCCAGGGAGAGGGTCACCAGCGGTCGTGCACGGAGGCGCGGATGCGCTCGTCGTACACGCGCTCGAGGTCGGCGAGCTGGCTGTCGGTGAGGGGCGGGAGGGAGGCGGCGGCGACGTTGCCGCGGACCTGCCCGACGGTGCGCGCGCCGGGGATGACGGCAGTGACCCCGGGCTGGTCGATGACCCAGCGCAGGGCGAACGCCGCCGTCGGGGCGTCGCCGGCGATCTCGGCGACCTCGCGGGCGGCGGCGACGCCGATCTCGAAGGGGACGCCGGAGAACGTCTCGCCCACGTCGAACGCCTCGCCGTGCCGGTTGAAGGTGCGGTGGTCGTCGGCGGGGAAGGTCGTCGACTCGTCGTACTTGCCGCTGAGCAGGCCGCTGGCCAGCGGAACGCGGGCCAGGATGCCGACTCCGGCCTTGGCCGCGGCCGGCAGCAGCTCCTCGAGAGGCTTGCGCCGGAAGACGTTGAGGATGACCTGGATGGTGGCGACGCCCGGGTGCTCCAGCGCGGTCAGCCCCTCGGCGACGGTCTCCACCGAGACGCCGTACGCGGCGATCGCCTGCTCCTCGACCAGCGCGTCGAGGGTGTCGTACACGCGCTGGTCGGAGTACACGGCCGGGGGTGGGCAGTGCAGCTGCACCAGGTCGAGGGTCGGCACGCCGAGCGTGCGCCGGGAGCGGTCGATCCAGGCGCGCAGGTTCTCCGGCGTGTACTGGGCGGCCTCGAACGGGTCGGCGCGGCGGCCGGCCTTGGTCGCCACGAACGGCCGCTCCGACCGCGCGGCCAGCGCACGGCGGATCCGCTCCTCCGAGCGCCCGTCGCCGTAGACGTCCGCGGTGTCGAGCAGGGTCACCCCGGCGTCCAGGGCGGCGTCGAGCACCTCGGCGGCGCTGTCGTCGTCGACGTCCCCCCAGTCGCCGCCCAGCTGCCAGGTGCCCAGGCCGACGACGCTGACGTCGGCCCCCGTCCGACCGAGCGGTCGCTGCTCCATCGTGGAAGTCACTTCTCCACACTCGCACGCAGCCGCTCGTACAGCTCACCCACGGGGACGGCGGTCTGCTCGCCCGTGCGGAGGTCCTTGAGCTGGCCGACCCCCTGCGCGAGGTCGCGGTCGCCGATGACCACCGCGTGCGTGGCCCCGGAGCGGTCGGCGGCCTTCATCGCGCCCTTGAGCCCGCGGTCGCCGTAGACGGTGTCGGCCGAGATCCCGGCCGCGCGCAGCTGCCCGACCAGCCGCACCGCCAGCCGCTTGGCCTCGGCGCCCAGCGGGACGACGAACGCCTGCACCCCGGCGACCGCCCCGATGTCCAGGCCCTCGGCCTGCACCGCCAGCAGCGTCCGGTCCACGCCCACGGCGTAGCCGATGCCCGAGACGTCCGGGCCGCCGAGCGCCGCCGACAGGCCGTCGTACCGCCCGCCGCCGCCGATCGCCGACTGCGCCCCCAGCCCGTTGTGCACGAACTCGAAGGTCGTCTTCGTGTAGTAGTCCAGCCCGCGCACCAGCCGCGGGGCCTCGGTCCAGGTCACGCCGAGGTCGGTGAGGTGCTGGCGGACGGCGTCGTAGTGCGCCCTGGTCGAGTCCGACAGGTGGTCGACCATCAGCGGGGCGTCGTCCAGTTGCGCCTGCACCTCCGGCCGCTTGTCGTCCAGCACCCGCAGCGGGTTGATCTCCGCCCGGCGGCGGGTCTCCTCGTCGAGGTCCAGCTTCTCCAGGTGGGCGACCAGCAGCTCCCGGTACTGCGGGCGGCAGGTGGCGTCGCCCAGGGAGGTGAGCAGCAGCTCGAAGTCGGTCAGCCCGAGGTCGCGGAAGCCCTGCACCCCGAGCGCCACGACCTCGGCGTCCAGCGCCGGGTCGTCGACGCCGAGGGCCTCCATGTCGACCTGGGTGAAGTGCCGGTAGCGGCCGGCCTGGGGGCGCTCGTAGCGGAACGCCGACCCGACCGTCCACAGCTTCACCGGCAGTGCGCCGGTGTGCAGCCGGTGCTCGATGAACGCCCGCATCAGCCCGGCGGTGAGCTCCGGGCGCAGGGTCAGCGAGCGGCCGCCGCGGTCGTCGAAGGTGTACATCTCCTTGGTCACGACGTCGGTCGACTCGCCCACGCCGCGGGAGAAGACCGCGGTCTCCTCGAACACCGGCGTCTCGACGTAGCCGTAGCCGGCCCGGCGCAGCGGCGCGGTGAGGGTGTCGCGGACGGCGAGGAAGCGCGCCGAGTCCGGCGGCAGCGTGTCGAACGTCCCCTTCGGCGCGGTCAGGCCGCTCACAGCGCCCTCCGTTCGACTCCGGGCTCGTTCCGCTCCTCGGTCGCTGGCGCTCCCTGCGATGCTCGCTCCCCCGTCGTCTTCACAGCCCCCGCTCCCTCGGTGCCGCGCCCGCACCCGCAGCCGCCTCGGCCAGGTACGGGTTGGTCGCCCGCTCGCGGCCGATCGTGGTGGCCGGCCCGTGCCCGGGCAGCACCACGGTCTCGTCGTCCAGCGGGAGGACGACGTCGCGCAGCGACCGCAGCATCGCCTCCCACGAGCCGCCGGGCAGGTCCACCCGGCCCACCGAGCCGGCGAACAGCACGTCGCCGGCCAGCAGCCCCGGGGCCTCGCCGAGGTCGAGCGAGAAGACCACCGAGCCCTGCGTGTGGCCGGGCGCGTGCCGGACGGTGAGCTGCACGCCGGCCAGCGACAGGACGGCGCCCTCGTCCAGCGGCAGCACGTCGGCCGGGTCGGGCAGCTGCAGGCCGGTGATCAGGGGGGCGAGCTGCGGCCCGTGCCAGCGGGCGGGGTCGGCGAGCATGCCGCTGTCGGCCGGGTGCAGGTAGGCGGGGATGTCGTAGCCGTCGCAGACCGGCAGCACCGAGAAGGTGTGGTCGAGGTGGCCGTGGGTCAGCACGACGGCGACCGGCTTGAGGCCCTCCTCGGCCAGCATCCGGGCCAGCGGCTCGACGGCGTCCATCCCGGGGTCGACGACGACGCACTCCTGCCGCGGCCCGGTGGCGACCGCGTAGCAGTTGGTGCCGAACGCGCCGGCCGGGAACGAGCGGATGAGCACCCGTGCAGGTTACGCGGGGCCCGCTCGCCGCTCCGGGCCTCTCCGGGTTCAGGGAACGGCCAGGGTCGCCACCTAGACTCGCGGATCGACCAGCGGTGCGTGGCCGCGCCCTCCGGCCGTCCGCCGCGCACCGCCGCAGCACCCGCCCGTCCGAGGAGTACGACCCGTGCCCAGCAACAAGCAGCGGCGGCAGGCCGCCCAGCGGCGCCTGCAGCGCCAACTCGAGCGTCGCGCCGAGCTGGCCCGCAAGCGGCGGCGCAACGTGCTGATCGGCGTGACCGCCGTCGCCGTGCTGCTCGTCCTCGGCGCCGTCTGGCTGATCACCGGCATCACCGGCGACGACCCGGCCGACCAGGACACCGCCGCGGCCCCGACCTCCGCCGGTGCCCCCGTCGTCGACGGCAGCGACGGCACCTGTGACTTCACCCCGGACTCCTCCGGCAACCCGAACCTGACCGACGTCGGGACGCCGCCGCCCGAGGTGACCCCCACCGGGACCGCGGCGCTCACGATGACCACGAACCTCGGCCCCATCGGTCTCTCGCTGGACCGGGCCGGCGCGCCCTGCGCGGCCGCGAGCTTCGTCTACCTGACCGAGCAGGGCTTCTTCGACGGCACGGTCTGCCACCGCGAGACCGACAGCGAGGGCCTCAAGGTCCTGCAGTGCGGCGACCCGAGCGCCACCGGGTCCGGCGGCCCGACCTACGAGTTCCCGACCCAGGTCACCGGCGATGAGACCTACCCCCGCGGCACCCTCGCCATGGCCAACAGCGGCCAGGGCACCGACGGCAGCCAGTTCTTCCTCGTCTACGGCGACAGCCAGCTCTCGCCCGACTACACCGTCGTCGGCACCATCGACGAGGCCGGGCTGGCCACGCTCGACACGATCGCGGCCAACGGCAACGACGCCAGCAACGGCCCCGGTGACGGCGCCCCCACCCAGGAGGTCCGCATCGAGTCGATGACGGTCGCGGCGTGACGGTGCGACCGCGGTCCGCGGCGGGGCTGGTCGCAGCCGTGCTGCTCCTGGCCGGCTGCTCCGACAGCGAGCCCGGGTCCGATCAGCAGGGCGGCGCGGACGGCGGCGCCGGCGGTGGCGGCGGCACCGGCTCGGGGGCGACGACCGGGTGCGACTGGTCGGCCAACGACTCGGGCAACCCCTACCTGATCGACGTCGAGCCGCCGGCCGACGACGTCCCGGCCACGGGCACCACCGACCTGCTGATGTCGACCAGCCTCGGCGACCTCACGCTGACCCTCGACCAGCAGGCCACGCCGTGCGCCGCCGCGAGCCTGGCGCACCTCGCCGAGCAGGGCTTCTTCGACGACTCCCCCTGCCACCGGCAGGTCGACAGCGCGGGCCTGCAGGTGCTGCAGTGCGGCGACCCGACCGGCACCGGGGCGGGCGGGCCCACGTACACCTTCCCCACCGAGGTCACCGGCGAGGAGACCTACCCCCGCGGCACGATCGCCATGGCCAACAGCGGCCAGGGCTTCGACGGCAGCCAGTTCTTCCTCGTGTGGGGCGACAGCCAGCTGCCGCCGGACTACACCGTCGTGGGCACGGTGGACGACGCCGGGCTGGCCGTCCTCGACGTGGTGGCGGCCAACGGCAACGACGGCTCGATGGACCCCAGCCCCGGCGGTGGAGCGCCCAGCGTGCCGGTGACCATCGAGTCGATGACCGTCGCGTAGCGGCCCGAGGACGGGGTCCTCTCTCAGGCGGTGACGCGCTCCACGTCGAAGACGCCGTCGACGTTGCGCACCGTCTGCAGGACCGCGCCCAGGTGCGCCGGGTCGGCCAGCTCGAACGTGAACCGGCTGACCGCCACCCGGTCGCGGCTGGTCTGCACCGACGCCGACAGGATGTTCACCCGCTCGTCGGCCAGCGCCTTGGTGACGTCGGAGAGCAGCCGGTGCCGGTCGAGGGCCTCGACCTGGATGGCCACGAGGAACACCGAGCCGGGCTGGCTGGCCCACTCGACCTCGACCAGCCGCTCCGGCTTGCGCTTGAGGTCCTCGGCGTTGGTGCAGTCGGTGCGGTGCACGCTCACCCCGCCGCCCCGGGTCACGAAGCCGAGGACGTCGTCGCCCGGCACCGGGGTGCAGCACTTGGCGAGCTTGGCCCACACGTCGCTCATGCCGTGGACGACGATGCCCGGGTCCCCGCCGGCCGACCGCCGGTGCACGGGACGACGGGCCGGGATGGCCGTCTCGGCGATGTCCTCGACGGCGCCCTCGGTGCCACCCAGGGCGGCGATCAGCTTCTCGACCACCGACGCGGCCGAGATCTGGTTCTCCCCGACCGCCGCGAACAGCGCGGTCACGTCGGAGTGGCGGAGGTCCTTGGCCAGCGTCGACAGCGCCTCGCCGCCCAGCAGCCGCTGCAGCGGCAGCCCGGCCTTGCGCATCGCCCGGGTGATGGCCTCCTTGCCGGCCTCGACGGCGTCCTCGCGGCGCTCCTTGGTGAACCACTGGCGGATCTTGGTGCGCGCGCGGGAGGAGCCGACGAAGGACAGCCAGTCCTTGGAGGGCCCGGCGTTCGGCGACTTGGAGGTGAAGATCTCGACGACGTCCCCGTTGTTCAGGGTGCTGTCCAGCGAGACGAGGGTGCCGTTGACGCGGGCGCCGATGCACCGGTGGCCCACCTCGGTGTGCACCGCGTAGGCGAAGTCGACCGGGGTCGAGTTGCCCGGCAGGCTGACCACGTCGCCCTTGGGCGTGAAGACGAAGACCTCCTGCGGACCGAGGTCGTAGCGCAGGGTCTCCAGGAACTCCCCGGGCTCCTGCGCCTCGCGCTGCCAGTCCAGCAGCTGGCGCAGCCACAGCATGTCGTCGGGCGCGCCGGCCTTGGCGCCGCCGAACTCCCCGGCCGCGGGCTTGCCCCCGGCCCGCGCCTTCTCCTTGTACTTCCAGTGCGCGGCGATGCCGTACTCGGCGGTGCGGTGCATGTCGTGCGTGCGGATCTGCAGCTCGACGGGCTTGCCCTGCGGGCCGATCACCGTGGTGTGCAGCGACTGGTACATGTTGAACTTCGGCATCGCGATGAAGTCCTTGAACCGGCCCGGGACCGGCTGCCAGTGCGCGTGCATGATGCCCAGCGCCGCGTAGCAGTCCCGGACCGAGTCGACGAGGATCCGGATGCCGACGAGGTCCCAGATGTCGGCGAAGTCGCGGCCGCGCACGATCATCTTCTGGTAGATCGAGTAGTAGTGCTTGGGCCGGCCGGTGACGACGGCCTCGATCTTGGCGGCCTTGAGCTGCCCTTCGACGGTCGAGGTGACCTCGGCGAGGTAGGTGTCGCGGGACGGCGCGCGCTCGGCCACCAGCCGCACGATCTCGTCGTAGCGCTTGGGGTAGAGCGTGGCGAACGCGAGGTCCTCGAGCTCCCACTTGATGGTGTTCATGCCCAGCCGGTGGGCCAGGGGGGCGAGGATCTCCAGCGTCTCGCGCGCCTTCTTCTCCTGCTTCTCCGGCGGGAGGAAGCGCAGGGTGCGCATGTTGTGCAGCCGGTCGGCCAGCTTGATGACCAGCACCCGGGGGTCCCGGGCCATCGCGACGATCATCTTGCGGATCGTCTCGGCCTGGGCCGCGTCCCCGAGCTTGACCCGGTCGATCTTCGTGACGCCGTCCACCAGGTGGGCCACCTCGGGCCCGAACGCCTCGGTGATCGACTCCAGCGTCTGGCCGGTGTCCTCGACGGTGTCGTGCAGCAGCGCGGCCACCAGCGTCGTGGTGTCCATCCCGAGCCCGGCCAGGATGGTGGCGACCGCCAGCGGGTGGGTGATGTAGGGGTCGCCGCTCTTGCGCTTCTGCGCGGCGTGCGCGCTCTCGGCGACGTCGTAGGCGCGCTGCAGCAGCACCAGGTCGGCCTTGGGGTGGCTCTGCCGGTGCAGCGCGGCCAGCGGCTCCAGGACGGGCCGGACGATGCCGCTGCGCTGGCCGGCCACGATGCGGCGGGCCAGCCGGTCGCGGACCCGGCGCCGCGGCGTGCCGTGGGCGTCCTGCTCGCCGGGCGGCTCCGACCCGACGTCGTCGGGCCGGCGTACCACCGGCCGGCTGGGCAGCGGAGGCCGGTCGGCGGGGCCCGGCGGTCCCGCGGTCCCGGTGCCTGGCGGTCCGGCGGTGCCGGCGGGAAGGGCCGGGGCATCGGCCCGCGTGGCAGCCACGTTGGTGGCGGCGTCGGGGCCCATGGCGACTCCTGCAGGCCGGAGGAGGGACGACCTCTCCATGCTAGTCGGGCCGCGTGTCCCCGCAGCGCAGCCCGCCCGCCCGGGCCCCGTCAGGCGGTCCAGAGGGCGTGCACGGTGTGCGGCGCGACCCGCTCCCGGCCACCCAGCGCGACCAGCTCGATGACCACGGAGACCGCCGTCACGACCCCGCCGAGACCCTCGATGAGGGAGACCGCGGCGGCCAGCGTCCCGCCGGTGGCCAGCACGTCGTCGACGAGCAGCACGCGCTGCCCCGGCCGGATGGAGTCGGTGTGCAGCTCGAGGGTGGCCGTGCCGTACTCCAGCGTGTAGTCCGCGGACAGCCGCTCCCGCGGCAGCTTGCCGGCCTTGCGGACCGGCACGACGCCGACGCCCGCCTCCAGCGCCACCGCAGCGGCCAGCAGGAAGCCACGGGCCTCGACGCCGACGACGACGTCGAAGCCCGCGTCGCCGTCGGCGGCCATGGCCGCGGCCCGCGGGTCGACCAGGGACGGCGCGGCCAGGCTCTGGACGATCCGCCGGAAGACGGGACCGTCGGCGAACACCGGCGTCAGGTCGCGGAAGACCACGCCGGGGCTCGGGAAGTCCGGGACGTCGACCGCCAGCCCGGCGATCAGCTCGTCCAGCGGCGGCGTGCCGCCGACGGCCGCGTCGCTCACCGACGCTTCTTGCCGGGACCGCCCGGGCCGCCGGAGCGACGGGCGGCCGGCCGCTGCGGCCGGGCGCCCGGGCGCGGTGCCGCCGTCGCCCCGCTGCGCGGCTCGGGCCGGACCGACTCCGGGGACTCGACGACCACGTCGGCCGCGGCCGGACCGAGGTCGACCTCCCGCTCGGCGAGAGCCACACCGGCCGCGCCGCCGGCCGCGGACCGGGCCCGCCGGGCGCTGGCCACGGGTGCGGGGCCGGCCGCCGGGTGCCCACCGCCCTGCCGGGCCTCCGACGAGCGCCGGGCGAGCACCCGCTTGCGCAGCGCCTGCACCCCCGGCTCCCGCTCCTTGAGGTCGGCCACGATCGGGGTGGCCAGCACGATCGAGGAGTACGTCCCCGCGGCCAGGCCCACGAACAGCACCAGCGCGAGGTCCTTGAGGGTGCCGACGCCGAGCAGGCCGGCGCCGACGAACAGCAGTCCGGCGACCGGCAGCAGCGCGATGACCGAGGTGTTGATCGAGCGCATCAGGGTCTGGTTGACCGCGAGGTTGGCCGCCTCGCCCCACGTCATCCGGGCGCTGCGGTCGAGGTCGCGGACGTTCTCGTCGACCTTGTCGAACACCACGACCGTGTCGTAGAGGGAGAAGCCGAGGATGGTGAGGAAGCCGATGACCGTCGACGGGGTGACCTCGAAGCCGATCAGCGAGTAGACGCCCGCCGTCACCACGATGTCGTGCACCAGCGCGGCCATCGCGCCGATCGCCATCTTCGGCTGGAAGCGCACCGCCAGGAACAGCGTGACGGCCACCAGGAACACGATCAGGGCGAAGATCGCCTGGTCGGTGATGTCGTTGCCCCACTCGGCGCTGACCGACTCGGGGCTGACCTGGCCGGGATCGATGCCGGCCGCCGTCGCCACCGCGTCGACGACTGCGCGCTCCCCGTCGTTGTCGAGGGCCCCGGTGCGGAGCAGGACCGTGTCGCCGCCGACGACCTGCGCGCTGGCCACGTCGGCGCCGGCGTCCTCGGCGGCCTCGCGGATCTCGGTGAGCTGCTGCTCGGACGCCGGCAGCCGGAAGCTGTTGCCGCCGGCGAAGTCGATGCCGAAGTTGAAGCCCCGGAAGACCATCGACAGCAGGCACAGCAGCACGACGACAGCCGTGATCTTGTAGATGAGCCGGCTGTGGCCGACGACGTCGAGGCCGGCCTCGCCGTTGTAGAGCCGGTGCCCGAGCCCCGACAGGCGGCCGCGGTGCCGGCGCGCGGCCGGGTCCGGGGCACCCTCCCGGGGCAGCCCGGCATCGGCCAGGGCGGCCTCGCCGACGGAGGTCGCCGGCTCCTCCTCGGGAGTGGTCGCGTCGCCGCGGGTCATGACTGGCTCCTGTTCGTGCTGCCGGCGCCGACCAGCTCGCGGCCGCCGGCCGACCGGGTCCGCTCCGTCCGGCGGGTGTGCTCGACCCGGCCCAGGCCCGAGAACCGGCTGCTCCCGAAGGACCGGAACCGGGACAGGACCTCCATCAGCGGGTGCGTGAAGAGGAAGACGACGACCAGGTCCAGCACGGTCGACATGCCGAGGGTGAACGCGAAGCCCTTCACGTCACCGATGGCCAGCCAGTAGAGGATGGCCGCGGCCAGGAAGCTGACCGCGTCGGCGGAGAGGATCGTGCGCCGGGCCCGCACCCACGCGCGCGGCACGGCCGACCGCAGGGTGCGGCCCTCCCGGATCTCGTCCTTGAGCCGCTCGAAGTAGACGACGAACGAGTCCGCGGTGATGCCCAGGGAGACGATGAACCCGGCGATGCCGGCCAGGCTCAGCGTGAAGCCGATCTGCCGGCCCAGGACGACGAGGACGCCGTAGACGACCACCGCCGAGAGCACGAGGCTGGCGATCATGACCAGCCCGAGGAGTCGGTAGTAGAGCAGCGAGTACAGGAAGACCAGGGCGATGCCGAGGGCGCCGGCGATCAGGCCGGCCTGCAGCTGCTCCTCGCCGAGCTCGGTCGAGATGGACTGCGCGGTCGCCTGCTCGAAGGTGAGGGGCAGCGCGCCGTAGCGCAGCTGGTTGGCCAGCTGCTCGGCGCCGGCCTGGTCGAACTGGCCGGTGATGGTCGTCTGGCCGTTGATCGCGCCTTGGATGGTGGGCGCCGAGACGACCCGGCCGTCCAGGGTGAAGGCGACGTTCTTGCCGACGTTGGCGGCGGTGTAGGTCGCCCAGGTCTCCTGGCCGGTGGCGTTGAAGTCCAGCAGGACGACCCACTCGCCGGTGGTCTGCTGCGTGCCGGCGCTGGCGTCGACGATGTCGGTGCCCTCGAGGATCGCGGGCCCCAGCAGGTACTTGAACTCGCCGTCCTCGGAGCAGACGGCGACGTGGTCCTCGGAGCGGTCGACCGCCTGGTCGCCCTCCCCGCCGCAGGCGAGCGACAGGTACTCCTGCTGGGCCTGCTCCTCGGTCACCGGCGGGGCGTCGGGGTCCAGGGCGGGGTCGGCGACGGCGCCGTCGGAGGGGGCCGGCGCCGCGGCGTCGGTCGGCGCGGCGGCGTCCGTCGGCTCGGCGGCGTCCGTCGGCTCGGCGGCGTCGGTGGGCTGCGCGCCGTCCTCGGCCGCGGCCGCCGGCTCGGGCCCGGCCAGGACCGGGCGGAAACGCAGCTGGGCCGTCTGGCCGAGCTCCCGCGCCTGGTCGCCGTCGTCCCCGGGGACGGAGATGACGATGTTGGTGTCGCCCTCGGTGACCACCTCGGCCTCGGCGACGCCCAGACCGTTCACCCGCTGCTCGATGATCTGCCGGGCGAGCTCGAGGTCCTCGGGGGCGGGGGCGGCGCCGTCCGGCGTGCGGGCCGACAGCGTCACCGTGGTCCCGCCGCGCAGGTCGAGTCCGAGCTGGGGGGTCCGGGTGTCGCCGGTCAGGAAGACCAGCGTGTAGAGGACGGCGACGATGAGCAGGAAGGCGCCGAAGTACCGGCGCGCGGGGAGTTGGCGTTGGGCCACGGGGGTGCTCCGGGTCAGTGGGCGCGGTCGGCCGGGCCGCCGTCGGCCGGGCCGGTGGCGTCGTCGCCCGGCACCGCCGGGCCGGCGTCGGCGGTGGGGCCGGCGACCGCGGGCTTGCGGACCTCGAGGATGGCCTGCCGGGCGAAGGTGACGACGACACCCGGGGCGATCTCCAGGTCGACGGTGGCGTCGCCGAGGGCGACGACCGTGCCGTGCAGCCCGGCGGTGGTCATCACCGGGGCGCCCGGCGTCAGCGACTCCTGCATCGCCTGGGCCTGCGCCGCCACCCGCTTGCGCTGCCGGGCCGGCAGCACGATGAGCAGCACGAAGGCCAGGGCCAGGAGGACGAGCGGGAAGTACTGCTCCACGACTTGTGTGCCTCTCTACCGCGCGTGCGTGCCGCGGTGGGTGCGGTCCGGGACGGGACCGCTCGGGTGCGTCGGCTGCGGCGCGCAGGGACGTCCGGGCACGGCGACCGGCGGGGACGCGCGCGGCCGCGGCCGGACGGGTTGCGCGCCAGCGCTCCGCAGTCTAGGCGTCGAACAGCGTCTCTGACGACGATACCGGGGCCTGTGGGTCGGCTGTGACCCGCCCGAGGGGAACGCCACCCCGCGGCAGGGGCTGGCCCAGGTGCCGCCAGGCCGCCTCGGTGGCGACCCGGCCACGGGGCGTGCGGGCCAGCAGGCCGGCACGGACGAGGAACGGCTCGCACACCTCCTCGACGGTGTGCGGCTCCTCCCCCACCGCGACGGCCAGGGTGGCCACGCCCACCGGCCCGCCGCCGAAGCGCAGCACCAGCGCCTCGAGGACGGCGCGGTCCAGGCGGTCCAGCCCGAGGTGGTCGACGTCGTAGAGCGCCAGCGCGGCCTGGGCGACCTCCCGGGTGACCCGCCCGTCGGCCTTGACCTCCGCGTAGTCGCGCACCCGGCGCAGCAGGCGGTTGGCGATGCGGGGGGTGCCGCGGGAGCGGCCGGCGATCTCGACCGAGCCCTCCTCGCTGAGTTCGACGCCGAGCAGCGCGGCGCTGCGGGCCAGGACCTGCATCAGCTCGGCCGGCTCGTAGAACTCCATCTGCCCCACGAAGCCGAACCGGTCACGCAGCGGGCCGGTGAGCAGGCCGGCGCGGGTGGTGGCCCCGACCAGGGTGAACGGGTGCAGCTCCAGCGGGATGGCCGTGGCGCCGGGCCCCTTGCCGACGACGACGTCGACCCGGAAGTCCTCCATCGCCATGTACAGCAGTTCCTCGGCCGGACGCGCGATGCGGTGGATCTCGTCGATGAACAGCACGTCGCCCGGGCCCAGGTTCGACAGCATCGCGGCGAGGTCGCCGGAGCGCTCGATCGCCGGCCCACTGGTGATCTTGACCGCCGTCCCGAGCTCCGAGCCGATGATCAGCGCGAGGCTGGTCTTGCCCAGCCCCGGCGGGCCCGACAGCAGCACGTGGTCCGGCGGCCGGCCGCGCCGCTTGGCCCCCTCGAGCACGAGGTCCAGCTGGCGGGCGACCTTCGGCTGCCCGATGAAGTCGGCCAGCGAGTGCGGGCGCAGCGCCGACTCGACGACCCGCTCCTCGTCACCGGCCCGCGGGTCGACGGCGTCGTCGGGCCACCGGCCGGTCCCGGCGTCGGCGGCCGACAGCCCGCGGTCGAAGGGGCTGCTCACGGCCGGCCCAGCATCCGCAGCGCCTGGCGCAGGAGCACGGCGACCTCGACGGCACCGGAGGCGGCGAGCTGCTCGTCGGCGACCGGGGCGAGCTGGGCGACGGCGGTGTCGGCCTCCTTGCCCGTCCAGCCCAGCCCGACCAGCGCGGCCGACAGCTGGTCGCGCCACGGCGCCACGGGCGTCACCGACGGCAGGCCGGCGGGGGCCCCCGCGCCGTCGAGCTGGGTGTCGGTCGTCGTGGACCCGAGCCGGTCGCGCAGCTCGAGGATCAGCCGCTCCGCGCCCTTCTTGCCGATGCCGGGCACCTGCATGAGCGCCTTGACGTCGGCCATCGACACCGCCCGGCGCACCTCGCGCGGCGGGTGGATGGCCAGCACCGCCTGGGCCAGCCGGGGCCCCACGCCGTTGGCGGTCTGCAGCAGCTCGAACAGCTGGCGCTCGTCGTCGTCGGCGAAGCCGTACAGCGTCAGGGAGTCCTCCCGGACCACCAGGCTGGTCGACAGCCGGGCGCCCTCCCCCACCTGCAGCCGGGCGATCGTGCCCGGCGTGCACTGCACCGACAGCCCGATGCCGCCGACCTCGACCACCGCGCCGTCGGGCGACACCGCGGCCACCCGGCCGCTGACGCTGGCGATCACCGGGACACCCCGGTCCAGCGCGGCAGCGTGGTGGAGCGCACCGGCGCGCCGATGCCGCCGGCCAGCGCCGCGACGCGCAGCCGCTGCTGCGCCGGGCCGCGCCAGGCGTGGCAGACCGCCAGCGCCAGCGCGTCGGCGGCGTCGGCGGGCTTGGGTGGGGACGCCAGTCCCAGTACCCGGGTGACCATGAGGGTGACCTGCTCCTTGTCGGCGCGGCCGCTGCCGGAGATGGCGGCCTTGACCTCGCTGGGCGTGTGCCAGGCGACCGGCCGGTCGGCCTGCGCCGCGGCCAGCGCCGCGACCCCGGCGGCCTGGGCGGTTCCGGTGGCGGTGCCCTTGTTGCTCTGGGTGAACACCCGCTCGATCGCGACGACGTCCGGCCGGTGCTCCCGCAGCAGGGCGGTCACCGCGGTGTGCAGCTCCAGCAGCCGCAGCTCCAGGTCGAGCTCCGCGGCCGTGCGGACGACGCCGACGCCGACCGCGACCGGCCGGGCACCGGGCCGCCCGTCGACCACACCCCACCCGCACCGGGTGAGGCCCGGGTCGATGCCGAGCACCCGCATGGTGAGACCCTCCCGCCGCCGAACTGGTGTTCGACTGCCACGGTAACGGTCCCCGATCCGGGGCCCCGAACGCAACACGCCGTCGGCCCCGTCCGGGGCGCGCGGTCCTCCGTCAGCCGACGCCGATGGCGATGCGCGGGGCCGCCCCCGCGTCCAGCCACTGCAGCACGGTGCGCAGGCTGCCCCGGTCGATCGCGACGCACCCGGCGGTGGGCGCGCCGTTGGTCACGTGCAGGAAGAACGCCGAGCCGGCGCCGGGCGTGCCGCCCCGGTTGTAGTCGATGACCACGGCGGAGTCGTAGACCGCGCCGGCCGCCTGCAGGTTCTCCGAGACCGACTCGTCGAACGGGCAGCCGCCCGCGGCGCAGCGGGCGTGCTGGTTGTAGAGCGGGCTGCCGACGTCGGACACCCACCAGTCCTGGTCGTCCACCACGCGGTAGGGCAGTCCGCTGCCCGGGTCGGGGGCGCGGCCGAACGCCTCGCTGAGCCCGAAGGTGCCCGCCGGGGTCCGCGTCGAGCTCTCGCTGGCCGCACCGACACCGGCCGAGCCCAGGCGGGCGCGCACCGGCCCGAGCACCGCCGTCCAGCCGGAGGGCCCGCGCTCCCAGGCGGTCAGCTGCGCGGTGGTGGCGCCGGACGAGGCGGCCACCACGGTGACCACCTGCGTCGAGCCGCCGGGGTCGACCCCCAGCGGCAGGGCCGGGGGTGCGGGGGGAGCCGCGGGGTCGGCGACCTGCGGGTCGGCCGGGCCGGGCCCGTCCGCCTCCGGGACGGCAGCCGCGGGAACGGCCGGCGCGGGGGCCGCGGGCCGCGCGGCGGCCGGGCGGGGCACCACCCCGACCGCGGGCCGGTGGCCCACCGGCTCCCCGGTCGTCGAGGCGGCCGTGGTCAGCTCCCCGGCCGACGGGGCCGCGCCGGCGGCCGCCGAGGCGGACGCCGGTGCTGCCGTCCCCTGCGGAGCGCCGGTCACCAGCAGGAGGGCCGCGAGGACGGGGAGCAGGGCCGCGCGCCGGCCCGCCACCCCCCGCGCACCCGCCACGGGCCGGACGCTAGGCGGCTCCGGCGCCCGGAGCGGTCACCCGCCGGTGCGTCTGTGGCGCCCGGGACTCCCGGTGCGGATGGGCGTCAGCCGACCTCGTCCACGCGTCGTCCACGCGTCGTCCACGCGTCGGCTTCCGCCCCCGGTCCGCTCCTCGCTCGCTGGCGCTCGCTGCGATGCTCCCGGCGGCGTCAGCCGACCTCGTCCACGCGTCGGCTTCCGCCCCCGGTCCGCTCCTCGCTCGCTGGCGCTCGCTGCGATGCTCCCGGCGGCGTCAGCCGACCTTCTCGAGGACCTCGTCGGACACGTCGTAGTTCGCGTACACGTTCTGCACGTCGTCGCAGTCCTCGAGGGCGTCGATGAGCCGGAAGACCTTGGCCGCCGCCTCCTCGTCCAGCTCCACGGTGACGCTGGGCACGAACCCGGCCTCGGCGGAGTCGTAGTCGATGCCGGCGTCCTGCAGCGCGGTGCGGACGGCGACCAGGTCGGTCGGCTCCGACACGACCTCGAAGGCGTCGCCCTGGTCGCGGACCTCCTCGGCTCCCGCGTCGAGCACGGCCATCAGCACGGTGTCCTCGTCGACGGTGTCGGTCTTCGGCACCACCACGACGCCCTTGCGGGAGAAGAGGTAGGCGACCGAACCCGGGTCGGCCATCGAGCCGCCGTTGCGGGTCATGGCCGTGCGCACCTCCATCGCCGACCGGTTCTTGTTGTCGGTGAGGCACTCGATGAGGACGGCGACACCGCCGGCCGCGTAGCCCTCGTAGGTGATGCCTTGGTAGTCGACGCCGCCGGCCTCGGCCCCGGACCCGCGCTTGACCGCCCGGTCGATGTTGTCGTTGGGCACCGAGCTCTTCTTCGCCTTCTGGATGGCGTCGTAGAGCGTCGGGTTGCCCCCCGGGTCACCGCCGCCGGTGCGCGCGGCGACCTCGATGTTCTTGATCAGCTTGGCGAAGAGCTTGCCGCGCTTGGCGTCGATGCCCGCCTTCTTGTGCTTCGTCGTCGCCCACTTGGAGTGGCCACTCACGACTGTCCCCTCTCGTTCCCGGCGGTCCCCGGTCAGTTCGGGGTGGAAGCTGGTGGCCACCAGCACGCTGGCCGACCGCGACGATCCTACCGTCGGCCGGTCCGCCGACGACCCGCGCGGCCGGGTGCGCGGGACCGCTCCGCCCCCCGGGGGATGGCGGGTCCCCGGCCCGCAGGCGCCCGCTACGGCCCCGCGGCGCGGGTCGACGTCCAGGTCAGCAGCCGCTCCAGCGGCCCGCGGCCCAGCCACAGCCGCCACGCCGTGGCCAGCACGAGCGCGGTGATCGTGAAGCGTACCCAGTCGTCCCAGCCGGCCAGGAACGGCAGGTCCAGCCACCAGATGGCGACGATCTGCGCGGTGTAGACGGTGAGGGCCATCGCGCCGACCGCGCCCACCGGGAAGACCAGCCAGGGCACGAGGTCGGCCAGCACGAGGCACAGCCCGATGACCGCCACCGCCACCCCGGCCGAGCCCACCAGCTCGAACGGCGTGCCGCTGTGCGGCTCGGCGCCGGCGAACCAGGCGGGGTCCCACTCGTCCTCGCGCGGGAAGCCCATCTCCATGCCGCCGAGCTCCGTCCCCGGAGCCACCCGCTGCGCGCTCAGCCACCCGCCGGCGTAGCCCAGCACGGCCGCCACCGCTCCGCCCGCGACCAGGCCGGCGCGCACCCGGGCCGCGCGCAGGTCCATCCGGCCGATCGCCAGGCCGACCAGCACGAAGGTCCACCAGATCAACGCCGGGTACCAGCCGGTGACCATGAGGAAGACGAACGCCGACCGCTCCTCCTCCTGGGCCGTGGCCCACTGGCCGACCTCGAGCACGACGAAGGGGCCCACCACGGCGACCAGCCCGGCCAGCGGCAGCAGCCACCGCGGCGGCCACCGCAGGAACGGGAGCGCGAGCACGAAGAGCACCGCGTAGACGCCGAGGATGATCGCGACGAAGGTGTGCAGCAGCTCGAGGACGCCGCCGATGGCGAACACCCAGGCGGCGCGCACCAGGATCCGGGTGCGGGCCCGTCCCAGCGCCGCTCCGGTCACCGGCGTCGCGCCGCCGGACAGCAGCGCGATCGACACCCCGGCCAGAGTGGCGAACAGGATCGAGGACCGGCCCTCGACGACCGCGCCCCACGTGGACGGCGACCAGCCGAGCTCCCCGGTGCTGCCGAGGTGGGCGCCGAACATGCCGAGGACGGCGAGCCCGCGCGCGACGTCGAGCCCGGCGATCCGCCGGACCCGGTCGCGCGGCTGCGCGGCGCCGTCGACCACCCGGTCCGGCTGCACCGTCACGGCGGGGAGCGTAGGTCGTGCAGCCGGCAGGCGGCGCTCCACCGGCTCCGGCGGCGGCAGTTCCTCAGGCGCGCGGCCGGCCGGCACCCGCGGCGCTGCTGGTGAGCTCGCGCAGCCCGTCCTCGATGTCGAAGAACCGCGGCATCGGCCGGGACGCGTGCAGCCGCAGCAGGCTGGGCAGCCGCCGGGTGCGCAACGCCGAGGTGTCGCGGACCGCGTCGTTGTAGAAGCGCCGCGCCAGGCCGATCCGGGTGGCGGTGCCGTCGAGGTCGGCGCGCAGCGCGGCGGGCACGCCGGGCAGGTCGTCGGGCAGGTCCCGCAGCTCGCGGCCGAGCGCGTTCTCCGCGACCTCCCGCTCCCCGGCGTGCGAGGCCCGGGCCCTCCGCGCGGCCGCGGCCAGCCGGACCGCGCGCTCCTCCCCCACCGCGCCCGCGTGGTCGCGGGCCAGCTCGGCGGCCAGGCCGGCCCGCCGCTGCAGCTGGGTGTCGAGGGCGGTCCACGCCCGGTCGACGCGGGCCTGCAGGCGCCGCAGCCGGGTCAGGGTCCACGCCGACCAGGCCGCCAGGACGACGACGGCCCCGAGGACGAGCAGCAGCCAGACGTCGGGGGTCACGGCCGGTCAGGCTAGCGCTGCACCCACCGTCGCAGGGCCACGCGCTTCGGGGCGTCGCCCGGTTCCTCGCCCGGTTCGTCGCCGGGGACGGCGGACAGCCGGGCGAGGTCGTCGTCACCGTCCTCGGCCCGGACCCCGCCGGCGCCGGGCAGGGCGACGGTCTCGTACACCGCGAGGACCCGGCGGGCGATGACCGACCAGTCGTACCCGGCAGCCGCCCGGCGGCCGACCGCGGACAGCTCCGCGCGCCGCTGCGGGTCGGCGAGCAGCGCACCCAGGGCGCCGGCCAGCTCGCGGGCGTCGCCGCGCCGCACCAGCACCCCCGCCGCCCCGTCCTCGAGCACCTGGGAGAAGGCGTCCAGGTCGCTGGCGACGATCGGCGCGCCGGCGGCGAGCGCCTCGATGAGGATGATCCCGAAGGACTCCCCCAGCAGGTTCGGCGCGCAGTACACGTCGACCGACCGGAGGAAGGCGGCCTTCTCCGCCTCGGAGAGCTCCCCGAGCAGCGCGACGTGCGGGCGCAGGTCCGGCCCGAGCAGGTCGCGCACCTCGTCCGGGTCACCGCGGCCGGCGATGAGCAGGTGGGCGCCGGGGTGCTGCCGGACGACGGTGCGCATGGCCTCCAGCAGCACCGGCAGCCCCTTGCGCGGCTCGTCGTAGCGGCCGAGGAAGCCGATCGTCGGGCCGTCCACCCCGCGGGCGCGCCCCGGCAGCGTCGGCCCCTCGGCGAACGCGGCGACGTGCACGCCGTTGGGGATGATCACCGCGTCGCCGCCCAGGTGCTCGACCTGCACCCGGCGGGCGAAGTCCGAGACCGCGATCCGCCCGGCGATCTTCTCCAGCCACGGCCGGATGACCGGCCCCCAGGCGGCCAGCCACTTGGACCGGGTGGTGGCCGCGTGGAAGGTGGCCACGATCGGCCCGGTCGCGATCATGCAGACCAGCAGGCCGATCGACGGCGGCGCCGGGTCGTGCACGTGCACGACGTCGAAGTGCCCCTCCCGCAGCCAGCGGCGCACCCGCGCGGCGGAGACGGGCCCGAACTGCACGCTGGCCATCGAGCCGTTGTACGGGATCGGGACGGTGCGCCCGGCCCAGGTGACGTGCTCGGCGGGCAGCGACTCCTCCCGCTCGGCCGGGGTGAGGACCTCGACGTGGTGGCCCATCCCGCGCAGCGTCTCGGCGAGGTCGCGCACGTGGTACTGCACGCCGCCGGGGACGTCCCACTGGTAGGGGCAGACCAGCCCGATCCGCATCAGCGGGTCCCGGGAGCGACGGGGTCGGGTGCGACGTCGGCCCAGATGCGGCCGAGCACGTGCCAGTCCTCGGGGCGCTCGGCGATGCCCGTGGTGAAGGCGTCGGCCACCCCCTGCATGGCCGTGGTGACGCGGTCGCGCAGCCGCCCCGGGCCGTCGAGGGGGACCTCCGGGGAGAAGACGATCCGCCAGCCGCGGTCGGTGAACGAGCAGACGGTCGGGACCAGCGCCGCCCCGGTCTGCGCCGCCAGCAGCGCCGCTCCGCCGGGCATCGTCGCGGTCCGGCCGAAGAAGGAGACCGGCACGCCTCCGCTGCCGAGGTTGCGGTCGACCAGGAGGCAGGTGACGCCCCCCTCGGACAGCCACTCGCGCAGCACCTCGGTGCTCGGGCGGGGGCCGCCGGTCAGGGGGATGACGCGCATGCCGAGGGACTCCCGGTACTCCAGGAACCGCCGGTAGAGGGACTCCGGTCGCAGCCGCTCGGCGACCGTCGCGAACGGCCCGGCCAGGAAGTCGACGAACCACACGCCGGCGGCGTCCCAGTTCCCGCTGTGCGGCAGCACCATCACCAGGCCGACCCCCTTGGCGCGGGCCCGCTCCAGGTGCTCCAGGCCCACGACCTCGGTGCCGGCGACGATCCGCGCGCTGGACAACCGCGGCAGCCGGAAGGCCTCCTGCCAGTAGCGGGCGTAGGAGCGGACGGCGCGGGTGGTCAGCGCCTCGAGCTCCGCCTCGGACAGCCGCCCGCCGGTGGCCACCCGCAGGTTCGCCCGCAGCTGCCGGACCCCCCTACCGTCCCGCCGCGCGGCGCAGCGGCCGGCGGTGTCGAAGGCGCCGCGGGCCACCGGCTCGGGGAGCAGCTTCACCGCCCCCCAGCCGGCGGCGAAGCCGAGGTCGGTCAGCCGGGCCGCGACCCGCGAGCCCAGCCGCGGCCGGCCGGGGACCACCGACAGCGCCGGGGGCGCCGGGGCGCCGGCCGGCCCGGCCGCGCTCACGTCGCCCGCTCGGTCGGCGGGCCGGCCGGCGGCGCCGAGGGCAGCGGCCGGCCCCGGGACTGCTGGTACACCGCGACGAAGCGCTGCCCGACCGTGACCGCGCTGCCGGCCAGCAGCAGCCAGAGGCCCACGTGCAGGGCGTACGGGATGCCGAGCCCGGTGAACCCGGTCCCGACGAGCACCAGGATCAGCCGCTCGGTGCGCTCGACGACGCCGACGTCGCAGGTCAGCCCCATGCCCTCGGCCCGCGCCTTCACGTAGGAGGTGAGCACCCCGAGGACCAGGCAGAGCAGCGCCAGCAGCACGATCAGCCGGTTGTCCCCGGAGCCCGAGAACCACCACACCAGGGCCCCGAAGACGGCGGCGTCCGCGGCGCGGTCCCCGGTGGAGTCGAGGACGGCCCCGAACACCGAGCCGCCGCCGCGGGCCCGGGCGAGCGCGCCGTCGAGCATGTCCATGAGCACGAAGACGGTCACGGTGAACGCGCCCCAGAACAGGTGCCCGGTGGCGATCAGGCCGGCCGCCCCGGCGACGGCGCCCAACGTGCCGACCACGGTCACCGAGTCCGCGGTGACCCCGGCCCGCAGCAGGTGGGTGACCACCGGGGCCCAGAACCGGCCGACGGCGGCGCGGGCGTTGACCCCGAGCACCTCAGCCCTCCCGGGGGAGGGCGGACGGCGCACCGGGCCACGCCTGGGCCAGGAGCGCGCGCGTCTCGCGCAGCACCTGCGGCAGCACCCGGGTCAGCCCGATGACCGGCATGAAGTTCGTGTCCCCGCCCCAGCGCGGGACCGCGTGCTGGTGCAGGTGGTCGGCGATGCCCGCCCCGGCGACCGAGCCCTGGTTCATGCCGATGTTGAACCCGTGCGCGCCGGTGACCGCGCGCACCACGCGCATCGCCGTCTGGGTGAAGTTGCCCAGCTCGGCCACCTCCTCGACGGTGAGGTCGGTGTAGTCGGGCACGTGCCGGTACGGGACCAGCATCAGGTGACCGGCGTTGTACGGGTAGAGGTTCAGCACCGCGTAGACCAGGTCCCCGCGGGCGACCACCAGCCCCTGCTCGTCGTCCATCTCCGGGATGAGGCAGAACGGGCAGTCGTGCGCGCCGGTCGGCTTGCCCTCGCCGCGGATGTAGGCCATGCGGTAGGGCGTCCACAGGTGCTCGAACACCGTCGTCGGGCCGCCGTCGTCGCTGGCGACGGCGGCCTCGACGACCTGCTCCTCGGCGCCGGCGCTCATCCGGACACCGCTCGCCCCGGCAGGAGCGCCTCGGCGGTCGGGTCGACGTTGGCCCGGTTCGCCACCCACTGCGCGACCGCGGCCACGGCCTCCTCGACGGGGACGCCGTTGGACTGGCCGCCGTCGCGGAACCGGAAGGACACCGCGCCGGCCTCGGCGTCGGTGGCTCCCGCGATGAGCACGAAGGGCACCTTCTGCTTGCTGGCGGTGCGGATCTTCTTCTGCATCCGGTCGTCGGAGTCGTCGACCTCGACCCGGATCCCGTGCTCGCGCAGCCGCAGCGCGACGTCGGTCAGGTACGGCACCTGCTCGTCGGTCACCGGGATCCCGACGACCTGCACCGGGGCCAGCCACGCGGGGAAGGCGCCGGCGTAGTGCTCGGTGAGGACGCCGAAGAAGCGCTCGATCGAGCCGAACTTGGCGGAGTGGATCATCACCGGCTGCTGCCGGGTGCCGTCGGCGGCGCTGAACTCCAGGCCGAACCCGGCGGGCTGGTTGAAGTCGTACTGGATGGTCGACATCTGCCAGGTGCGGCCGATCGCGTCCCGGGCCTGGACGGAGATCTTCGGCCCGTAGAACGCGGCACCGCCCGGGTCGGGCACCAGCTCGAGGCCGGTCTCCCGAGCGGCCTCCTCGAGGACGGCGGTGGCCACCGCCCACTCCTCCTCGGAGCCGATGAACTTCGACTGCTTCGCCGGGTCGTCGCCGCGGGTGGACAGCTCCAGGTAGTAGTCGTCGAGCCCGAAGTCGCGCAGCAGGCCCAGGACGAAGGCCAGCAGGTGCCGGATCTCCCCCGGCGCCTGCTCCGGGGTCACGTAGCTGTGCGAGTCGTCCTGCGTGAGCCCGCGCACCCGGGTGAGGCCGTGGATGACGCCGGACTTCTCGTACCGGTACACCGACCCGAACTCGAAGAACCGCAGCGGCAGCTCCCGGTAGGACCGCCCCCGCGACCGGTAGATCAGGTTGTGCATCGGGCAGTTCATGGCCTTGAGGTAGTACTGCGCGTTCTCCAGTTCCATGGGCGGGAACATGGTGTCGGCGTAGTACGGCAGGTGGCCGGACAGCTCGAAGACGTGCGCCTTGGTGATGTGCGGCGTCCCGACGTAGTCGAAGCCCTCCTCGATGTGCCGGCGGCGGACGTAGTCCTCCATCTCCCGCTTGACCACACCGCCCTTGGGGTGGAAGACCACCAGGCCGGAGCCGATCTCGTCGGGGAAGCTGAACAGGTCCAGCTCGGCACCCAGCCGCCGGTGGTCGCGCCGCTCGGCCTCGGCCAGGTGCTCCAGGTGGGCCTTGTGGGCCTCCCGGCTCTCCCACGCGGTGCCGTAGACGCGCTGCAGCTGCGGGTTCTTCTCGCTGCCCCGCCAGTACGCGGCGGCCGACCGGGTGAGGCTGAAGGCCGGGATGCCCGACGTCCGCGGCAGGTGCGGGCCGCGGCACAGGTCCGTCCAGACCCGGTCGCCGGTCCGCGCGTCGCGGTTGTCGTACATGGTCAGCTGGGCGCCGCCGACCTCGACGTCGGCGCCCTCGGCGGCCTGCCCGGCCCCACCCTTGAGCCCGATCAGCTCCAGCTTGTACGGCTCGTGCGCGAGCTCGGCCTGGGCCTCGGCGTCGGTGATCTCCCGGCGGGAGAAGTACTGGCCGGCCTTGACGATCTCCTGCATCCGCTTCTCGAGGGCCTTGAGGTCCTCCGGGGTGAACGGCCGCTCGGGGTCGAAGTCGTAGTAGAAGCCGTTCTCCACCGGCGGGCCGATGCCCAGCCGGGTGCCCGGGAACAGGTCCTGGACCGCCTGCGCCAGCACGTGCGCGGTGGAGTGCCGGATGACCGCGCGCCCCTCCGGGCTGGCCGCGGGCACCGGGTCCACCTCGGCGTCGGCGTCCGGGGCCCAGGCGAGGTCCCGGAGGTCGCCGGTGGCCGGGTCGCGGACGACGACCGCGCCGTCGGGGCCCTTGAGGGGCACGCCGGCCTCCTTGAGCGCGTCGGCGGCCGTCGTCCCGGCCGGCACCCGGACGGGACCGACGGCGGTGGGCGAGGGCGGGGTCGACACGAGAGCGCTCCAGGGGGTCGGTGGATCGGCGCCCCGAGCCTAGTGCGCGGCGCGGGTTCCCCCGGGACGACCGCCAGCCCGGCGGCGACCGCGCCCCGGCCGTCCCGGACCACGGCGACGCGGGCGGAGGGGGCCGGAGCGGCGGGTCAGCGGCGCTTCACCCGGGCTGGGGAGCGGCCACCTCGACACGGTCCCCGACGCGCACCGTCCCGGGCTGCCGGACGTCGGCGTAGACGCCGAGGCAGTGCTTGGGCGTGCGGGTGACCAGCAGCTCCACCGCGCCGATGCGCACCGTGCGCCCGACCCAGGTCCGCTCGTCGGCGCCCTCGGGCAGGTCCAGCAGGAGGTTGGCGCGGGGGTCGTCGGCCGAGCAGCCCTCCGGTACCCGGCCGGCCGCGGCCCCGGCGACCGCCGCGCGGCTGACCAGGTGCACCGCGGCCGAGTCCACCTGCGGGGCGGCCGCCCGCTCCAGCCGCACCGGCCGGCCGAGGACCTCGGTGAGGGTCACGGTGTCGGCCTCGGCGTCCCCGGTGGCCACCACGCCGGCCATCGCGGGGGTGCCCTTGACCGTCACCGGCTCCCCGGTGGTGGCGTCGACGACCCGCCACGCGCGGTCCCCGGCCAGGCCGGCGGGCGACACCCGCGCCTCGGCGACGGCCCGGCCGCCGAGGCTCTTCACCGGGTAGACGGTCAGCTGCGCGATGCTGCCCACGACGTCGCTCACCGGCCGACCGTACGGCGCACTCAGGCGGCGGCGCCCGGGAACCGGCGGCGCACCCGCCGCAGCTGGGCGTCGAGGTAGGGCCGCGCCCGACGCTGCCCGCCGTCCCGCTCGATCGCCGCCTGCAGCGCGGTCAGCGCCCGGGCCAGCCGCGGCGCGTCGGGCCGCCAGCCGCGGCGCTCGCACTCCTCCAGCCAGTCGACGGGTGCCCGGTGCCCGCGCTCGGCGTTGCAGCGCCGGCAGGCAGCCACCTCGTTCTCCAGCCGGGACGGGCCGCCCTTGACCCGCGGGACCACGTGCTCGGTGGTGGGCGGGACGAGGCCGCTGAAGTCGCGCCCGCACCAGATGCAGGTGCCGCCGTCGCGCTCCACCACGGCCGCGAGGCGCTCGGCGCGGCCCGGCTGCCGCGGCCGGCCCGGCTCCGGGACGGCGGGGGACCGGCGCGGGGACATCGCCCCCATGGTCCTCCGCACCCGGCGGGACCGCCGCCCGGAGAACGCAGCGGGCCCCAGGTCGACGACCTGGGGCCCGGCAGCGGTGGGCGATACTGGGTTCGAACCAGTGACCTCTTCGGTGTGAACGAAGCGCTCTACCACTGAGCCAATCGCCCGCGCGTGCCCTCAGTGTGCCAGACGCTCACCGCCAGAGCGGTACCCACCCCGGCACCCAGTCGGGCACGCCGGTCATGTGCAGGGTGACCACGAGGACCCCGTAGACGAAGGCCGCCGTCGCCAGCGCCACCGCCATCCGCACCCACAGTGCCTGCCGGCCGAGCCAGTCGGTCCAGGCCTTGACGTGCTTCTTCGTGAACTCCAGCAGCCGCTCGGCCCAGAAGAACTCGGTGGCGAGCACGAAGAGCCCGGCGATGACGGTCAGCCAGCCGGGACCGGGCAGCGGGATGGTGGCCAGGCCGAGGGCGACGATCAGGCCGCCGACGATGCCCACGCACAGCCGGTAGGTCGAGTCCAGGGTGCGCCGCGCGCCCAGGCGGCGCCGCCAGCGGGTCTCGGCGACGCGCTCGCGCAGGCTGCGGTGCCCGTCGTGGGCGAACCGCTCGCGCAGCTGCTCCGTCGTCTGGTGGCCCCCCTCCCGCCCGGGTGGGGCCACCGTCTCCGGACCGGTCAGTTGGTCACCTCCCCGCGCGCGACGACGTCCGTCGGGACCGACGGAACGCGACGACCGGGCTCCAGGCTGATCTCGAAACCGGAGAAGTCGTCGAGCCCCGTCGCAGCGGAGCCTACGGTCCGCAGGTCCATCTGTGGGCGGATCACGTCGAAGGTGCCCAGCGCCACGGGGGTGTCGTCGGCCAGCCCCCACACGACGTAGGTCTGCGCGCGGTCGTCGTTGGGCGCCAGTCCGTGCGTGACCACCTGCACCGGCCCGTTGCGGACGACGACCGTCGCCAGCGGTGCGCCGTCGTCGCCGGACAGGGGCGTGATGACGGCCCGGCCGGGGGTCAGCAGCGCGTTGACCACCTCGGCCTGCTCCACCGCCGTCGTCCGCGCCTCGTCGCGGGCGGTGCTCAGCACGACGTTCCAGGTGCCGAGCGCCAGGATCGCCGCCACGGCGCCGGCCGCCAGCGCGTGGGGCAGCACCCGGCGCCACGGGGTCGGCGGCGGCGGCCGGTCGGCCTCGGCCGGGACGCGGTGGAGCGGGAACCCCGTCGCCGGCTGGGCGCTCCCCCAGGGCTCGGCGCCGGCGTCCGGTCCGGGCGGGAGCGGTGGGTCTCCCGGCGGGATCTGCTGTGGGGTGTCCGGGACGGCGGCCTGCAGCCGCTCCCGGAGGCGGCCCGGGGGCTGCGCGGGCGGCAGCTGCCCGGCCAGGTCGGCCATCACCTCGGTCGCCTCGGTGATCGTGCCGCGGCACCGGGCGCACCCCGGCAGGTGGGAGGCGAAGACCGTCTCCTCCTCCGGCTCGAGCGCGTGCAGCGCCCAGCCGACGGCCAGCTCGTCGAACACGCCGTGCGGCCCGGGCCCGGCGGCCGGCCCGGTCACCGTCCCGGCCCGTCCACGGAGGTGACGTCGTGCAGCGCCCCTCCCCGCGCCGCGCCGGCGTCCCGGGCGAGCTGCCGCAGCCCGGCCAGCATCCGGGCCTTGACCGTGCCCAGGGGCGCCCGGGTCAGCGCCGCCACCTCCCGCTGCGTGTAGCCCCCGAAGTAGGCCAGGTCCAGGGCCTCCCGCTGGACCTCGGGGAGACCGCCCTCCCCCGCGGCGGGCCCCTCCCCGGCGTGCCGCCGTCGGCGCGACTCCTCGCGGCGGACGACCTCGACGGCCCGGTGGTGGACCATCCCCAGGACCCAGGCACCGACGCTGCCGCGGTCGTGCGCGCCCGGCTCGCGCCACACCTGGAGGAAGACCTCGTGCAGCACGTCCTCGGCCAGGGCGTCGTCGCCCAGGACCCGCCGGGCGAGCGCGAAGGCCGGCCCGCAGAGGTGCAGGTAGAGCGCGTCCAGGGCCGCCCGGTCCCCCGCGCGCACGCGCGCCAGCAGGTCGGCGTCCCCGGGCCCGTGGCGGGCCGGTCGTGCCGGGCGGCTCACCCGCTCATCGTTCCACGGGACCCGGCCGTGGAGGTCCCGACGGTTCAGCCGGGTCGGGAAGGGGCATGACAGGGTGCGACACGCCCGGGACCCTCCGCGGCGTGACCCCGACTCTGGGAAGGTCGTTGTTCCGGACATGAACAACCGCTCGACGCCCGGGTACACGTGCCCCACCACCCTCCACCTGATCGGACCGCACTCGTGGACCGAGGTGCCGGCACTGCTCTCCTACGAGGTCAGCGACCCGTTCGCCGTCCGGATCACCTTCGGGGACACCGCCGACAGCGGTGACGGCATCTCGTGGCTGGTCGGCCGCGAGCTGCTCCAGGCGGGCCTGGACCGGCCGGCCGGTGACGGCGACGTCCGGCTGTGGCCGTCCCGGACCTCCGGCGACGTGCTGTTCCTGCACCTGCGCGCCCCCTCCGGGGAGGCGCTGTTCGAGCTCTCCCGCGCCGCGGTGGCGGGGTTCCTCCAGCTGACCGAGAACATCGTGCCCACCGGCGAGGAGGCCTCCGTCCTCGCCGTGGACGACGAGCTGGCGGCCCTGCTGTCCAACGGCGGCGCGGACCCCGGAGCCCGCTGACCGGGGGGACCCCCCGTCGAACCCCCGTCGGGGAGTCGGGTATGGTTCCTACCCGTAAGACAGCAACGCGGACGTGGCTCAGTTGGTAGAGCATCACCTTGCCAAGGTGAGGGTCGCGGGTTCGAATCCCGTCGTCCGCTCGGAACCTGGGCGCTGGTCGGGAGACCGGCGCCCGCGTGCGGTGGAGTGGCCGAGAGGCGAGGCAACGGCCTGCAAAGCCGTCTACACGGGTTCAAATCCCGTCTCCACCTCGGCTCCCCGCCGGGAGCGGTGGGGCGGAACCGGCCATCCGGCCGGACAGGGCGATTGGCTCAGTGGTAGAGCGCTACCTTGACACGGTAGAGGTCACTGGTTCGAACCCAGTATCGCCCACAGCGACGGAAGGCCCCCCGGTCCAGCGACCGGGGGGCCTTCCGCGTCCCCCGGCCGTCGCCGGCCGGGGTCCGGCCCGGCGGGCGTCCCCTCAGCCGGCGGCCGGCGCCACGCGCTCGGCCCAGAAGCGGTCGACCTGCTCCGCCAGCTGCTCCGGGGTGCCGCTGTTGTCGAGGACGACGTCGGCGACCGCCCGCCGCTGCTCGTCGGTGGCCTGCGCCGCGATGCGCGCCCGGGCGTCGGCCTCGGTCAGGCCCCGCTGCTCCAGGCGCCGCACCCGGGTGTCGAGGTCGGCCTCGACCACCAGCACGAGGTCGTAGGAGGCGGCCTGCCCGGTCTCCACGAGCAGCGGCACGTCCTGGACCACGACGGCGTCCGGCGGCGCCGCGGCGACCTGCTCGGCCGCCCGGGCGCGGACCAGCGGGTGGACGATGCCGTCGAGCCGGGCCCGCGCGGCGGGGTCGGCGAAGACGACGGCGGCCAGGGCGGGGCGGTCGAGGGCGCCGTCGGCGGTCAGCACCGACGGCCCGAAGGCCTCGACGACGGCCGCCAGCCCGGGGGTGCCGGGCGCCACCACCTCCCGGGCGATCCGGTCGGCGTCCACGACGCGGGCGCCGCGGGCGGCGAGCAGGCCGGCGACCGTGCTCTTCCCCGACCCGATCCCGCCGGTCAGCCCGATCCGCAGCATGGGCGGACAGTAGCCAGGCCCGGGACCGGGATCACGGACGGGTAACACCCGTCCGTCCAGCCCGGCGCGTCGCTCCAGTCACACGCGCCCCGTGGGAAACAGTGTCGTCGGCGCTCGTCCCCCGCCGAGAGAGGCAGAACCGACCATGTCCCGTCCCGCCCACGCGGCCCCCTCGTCCTCCCCCTCCGCTGCGCGTCGCGGACCGGGCCGGCACCGGCTCGACCGCCCCACCGGCGTCCGGGCGAGCGACCTGCCCGCCGTGCGCGAGCGGCTGGAGCACAACGGTCAGGCCGCGCGCCCGGGCAACGCCTTCCTGCGCTGGCTGTCGGCCACCGCGCCCGCGGGCCGGCACACCTGGCAGTTCCTGGCCCACTCCGGCGGTCGCCCGCGCACCGCGTTCGCGATCATCCTGAGCCTGTAGCAAGGACCCCCTACCCCCCGGTTGCCCGGCCCCCTGCAGGGTCCCGCCGCGAGCTCGCGAGTGGCGGGGGGCAGGGGGTCCTTCGACCTCGTCCCTCCAGGGGATGGGAGGGACGACAGAGGCCCGGGACCCCCGCAGGGGTCCCGGGCCTCTCCCGTTCAGGTGATCAGCTGGCGGGTGCGGTCACTCGCCGCCGGCCAGCTTGGCCCGCAGGGCCGCGAGCGCCTCGTCGCTGGCGAGGGTCCCGCCGGAGGACGCGTCGGTCGTGTCGGCCTCGCCGCCGCTGGAGTAGTTGCCACCGGCCGCGGCCTCGGCGTCCGCCGCGCGGGCGTCGGCGATCTGCTTCCGGTGCGCCTCGAAGCGGGACTGGGCCTCGGCGTACTGCCGCTCCCAGGTCTCCCGGGCCTCGTCGTAGCCCTCGAGCCACTCGCCGGTCTCCGGGTCGAAGCCCTCGGGGTAGATGTAGTTGCCCTGCTCGTCGTACGAGGCGGCCATGCCGTAGGCGGCGGGGTCGAACTGCTCCTCGTCGCCGATGACGCCCTCGTTGGCCTGCTTGAGCGACAGCGAGATCCGGCGCCGGTCGAGGTCGATGTCGATGACCTTGACCAGGATCTCGTCGCCGACCTGCACGACCTGCTCCGGGATCTCCACGTGGCGCTCGGCCAGCTCGGAGATGTGGACCAGGCCCTCGATGCCCTCGTCGACGCGGACGAACGCACCGAAGGGCACCAGCTTGGTGACCTTGCCGGGCACGACCTGGCCGATCTGGTGGGTCCGGGCGAACTGGCGCCACGGGTCCTCCTGCGTCGCCTTCAGCGACAGCGAGACCCGCTCCCGGTCCAGGTCGACGTCGAGCACCTCGACGGTGA
Organism: Geodermatophilus sp. CPCC 206100; assembly: GCF_048569675.1. Lineage (NCBI taxonomy): Bacteria > Bacillati > Actinomycetota > Actinomycetes > Geodermatophilales > Geodermatophilaceae > Geodermatophilus > Geodermatophilus sp. CPCC 206100. The sequence goes on along the minus strand of NZ_JAQISV010000007.1, from coordinate 12,701 downwards.
CCTCCTGGCCGACCTCGACGACCTCGGACGGATGGTCGATGTGCTTCCAGGACAGCTCGGAGACGTGCACCAGACCGTCGACCCCACCCAGGTCCACGAACGCACCGAAGTTGACGATCGAGGACACGACGCCGGTGCGGACCTGGCCCTTGGCGAGCTTGTTGAGGAACTCGCTGCGGACCTCGGACTGGGTCTGCTCCAGCCACTGGCGGCGGGAGAGGACGACGTTGTTGCGGTTCTTGTCGAGCTCGATGATCTTGGCCTCGAGCTCGCGGCCCACGTAGGGCTGCAGGTCGCGGACGCGGCGCATCTCGACCAGCGAGGCGGGAAGGAACCCGCGCAGGCCGATGTCGAGGATGAGGCCACCCTTGACGACCTCGATGACGGTGCCGGTGACGACCTCGTCGGCTTCCTTCTTGGCCTCGATGGTGCCCCAGGCGCGCTCGTACTGAGCGCGCTTCTTGGACAGGATCAGCCGGCCTTCCTTGTCCTCCTTCTGGAGGACGAGGGCTTCCACCTCGTCGCCGACGCTGACGACCTCGTTGGGGTCGACGTCGTGCTTGATGGAGAGTTCGCGCGAGGGGATGACGCCCTCGGTCTTGTAGCCGATGTCCAGCAGCACCTCGTCGCGGTCGACCTTGACGATGACGCCTTCGACGATGTCGCCGTCGTTGAAGTACTTGATCGTCTGGTCGATGGCAGCGAGGAAGTCCTCGGCGGTGCCGATGTCGTTGATCGCGACCTGGGGGGTGCTGTTCGGACGGACCTGGGTGGAGGTCATGTGGTCGAGTGCTCCGGACGGGGGATGCGTAGGGACAGGAACCCGCGGCCGTTGCCACGGGGGAGCGGGGAGAGCCGGCGCGCGCCGAACCCCGATGGGGACAGCACAGACAGACCTCTGGCGCACCCCCCATCGTACGGAGCTGACCAGCACCGGGTCCACCTGGGTCGGAACGGCCCCGCGGGGACCCCGGCGTGTCACGATCGGCGTGTCATGAGCACTCCCCCGCCGCCCGTCCCCGGCCTCCCCCTGGCCGACGACGGCTATCCCGCGCCGAGCGGCGTGGCCCGCCGTCCGGCCGGCGCGGCGGAGTCGGTGCGGGCCAACCGGCGCTGGTGGGACGCGGCGGCCCCGGCCTACCTCGCCGAGCACGGCGCGGACCTGGGCGACGTCGACTTCCTCTGGTGTCCCGAGGGGCTGCGGGAGGGCGAGGCCCGCCTGCTCGGGGACGTCGCCGGCCGGCGGGTCCTGGAGGTGGGCTGCGGATCGGCGCCCTGCGCCCGGTGGCTGCGGCGGGCGGGGGCCGAGGTCGTCGCCCTGGACCTCTCCGGCGGGATGCTGGCGCGGGCCGCCGAGCTCAACCGCGCCACCGGCATCGACGTCCCGCTCGTCCAGGCCGACGTCGGGGCGCTGCCGCTCGCCGACGGCAGCGTCGACGTGGCCTGCTCGGCCTACGGCGGGCTGCCCTTCGTCAGTGACGTCGAGGGGGCGCTGGCCGAGGTGGCCCGGGTGCTGCGCCCCGGCGGCCGCTTCGTCGCCTCGGTGAACCACCCCCTGCGCTGGCCGTTCCCCGACTCCCCCGACCCGGAGGACCTCCGCGTCGTCTCCTCCTACTTCGACCGGCGGCCCTACGTCGAGACCGGGGAGGACGGCTCGACCGTCTACGTCGAGCACCACCGCACGGTCGGCGACTGGGTCCGCGCCGTCGTCGGTGCCGGCCTGGTGCTCGAGGACCTCCTCGAGCCCGAGTGGACGCCGGGCCGCACGCAGGAGTGGGGCCAGTGGTCGCCGGAACGCGGGGCGCTGGTGCCGGGGACGCTCGTCCTCGCCTGCTCCCGCCCCTGACCCTCGACCTCTCGTGGAGGGTCAGGGTCGGCCCGGCGCTCCCCCGTGCTCGCTCATCCAGGACTCCACGAGCGCCCAGCTGGCGGCGTTGTTGGCCTCGGCGGCCAGCGCGTGCCCGTTGCCGCGGACCCCGTGGTCGGCCAGGTACAGGTGCTGCACCGGCACGCCGGCGTCGCGGAGGTGGGCGACGGTGCGCCGGTCCGCGGCCAGCCGGCCGGACGCCTCGGCGGTGACCACGCACACCGGCACCCCGGCGAGCGCGGGGAGGGCCACGCCGTCCGGCCCCCGGGTCAGCGGGACGGCGGCGGGGCCGTGATCGAGCCGGCCCAGCACCCCGAGGTCCTGGTACGGCGGTCCCAGCGGCTCCAGTGCCACGACCGCCCGCACCAGGTCCGGACGCCGGTCCGCGGCCAGCCACCCGCCCGGCGCACCCGCCGAGGCCGTGACGAGCACGGCCGGGCCGGTCCGCTCCAACAGGTCGACCAGCCGCCGCGCGTCGAGCTCCTGGCCCATCGCGAGGTCGCGGAGCATCCCCGAGGACGACGCCACCCGGGCGTCGGCGTGCGGCGTCCCGGCGGTCCGGCCCCAGGGCCAGGCGGTGTGCGCCGCGGCGCGCTCGTCCCGCGGGACGAGGAGGAACGCCAGCCCGGCGTAGTCGGGGAACGGGGTCCTCTCCCCCAGCCGGGCCGGGTCCCAGGGCGAGCGGCCGTGACCGGGCCGGTCGAGGAGGTAGACGGGGTGCCCGGTACGGACCGCCAGCTCCGCCCAGCCGGCCTCGGCGCCGGTCGTCCCGAGCCAGTCGGTCGACTGGCCGCCGCCGCCGTGCACGAGCACCAGCGGCGGGCGGCCGGACAGCTCCGCCGGCGCCTCCCACTGGACGAAGGCCGGGCCCAGCTGCCAGGGGCCGCCGTCGCCGTCCTGCAGGTCGCCGGGCAGCCAGAACGCGCCGCGGCGCCGGTGCTGCGGTTCGGCCACCTCGTGCGGCGGCCTCACCGTGCCGCGACCAGGGAGGGGGTCTCCATCCGCTTGGTGGCCATCAGCCGCTCGACCAGGGCGTCGCGGTCGGAGGCCAGGCGGCGCAGACCGGCCATGTCCCGCTCGAGCTGCTCGGGGTCGGCCGAGTGGAAGATCATCCGCTTGATGGCGGTGGCGGCCGGGTCGACCATCTCGACGAACACCCGGCGCCGCTCGCGGGAGTAGGCGTCGAGCACCGACTCGTCGGCCGTGCCGTGGACGACGGCGGCCAGCGCCTCCTGCAGGACGAAGGTGTCGAACAGCCCACCGGTCAGCCCCAGGCCGCCCGAGGGGTTGGTGACGTGCGCGGCGTCGCCGGCCAGCAGCACCCGCCCCTCCCGGAAGCGGGGCGCCACCCGCTGGTGCATCCGGTACGGCGCCCACTCCGCGACCTCGACCTCGTCGGGCGTGGGCAGCACCGCCTCGTGGAAGCGGGGCATCCGGTCGAGGACGCCCTCCTCGGGGAGGTCCTGGGACTCGCAGTACGTGTAGCGCCACAGGCCGGTGCCGCCGGTGTCGTCGAGCTTGGCGATGACGGCGCCGTGGACGTCGTCGACGATGAACGTGCTCTGCGTGAAGCCGTGCTCCGCGAACGGGTAGTGGATGTTGGTCGCGACGAACCGTTCCGGCCAGGTGAAGCCCTCGAACGGCAGCCCCAGCGCCTTGCGGACCGCGCTGGACGCCCCGTCGGCGCCGATCGCCCAGGCCGCGCGGAACGTCTCGGTGCCGGCCGGCGTCTGCGCGGTGACGGTGACACCGGTGTCGTCCTGCACCAGCCCGACGACGGAGTGCTCCCACAGCACGCGCGCCGTCCCGTACCCGGCGAGCTCGTCGAGGGCGAGTTGGACGAGGGCGCCCTGGCCCAGGTGCAGGTTGTAGGGGCGGTCCACCAGGCCGTCGAGGGAGTCCAGCCCGAAGCGGACCCGCTCCCCCGTCCGGTACGCCCGGTACTCGTAGTCCTGCTTGAGGAACCCGCGGGCGGCCGCCTGGTCGAAGACGCCGAGCCGGTCGAGCCCGTCGAGCGCCGCCCAGTGGTAGATCGCCGCGCGGGGCGACCAGTTCACCCCCGGCGCCCGGTCCAGCACGGTCACCGGCACGCCGGCCCGCGCCAGGCCCAGGGCGTTGAGGACGCCCACCGGGCCGGCGCCCACCACCAGGACTGCGTCGTCGGTCACCGCCCGACCGTCCCGACCGGCGGCGCCTCGGGCAAGACGGTGCTCCGCCAGCCGGAAGCGTGGCGGGACCCGCGCCAGACCCGCGGCGTCGTTGCCGAACTCGAGGTCCAGCGCAGGTCCGGCGGCGACACCGCGAGGTCGGCGATCACCGCGCGTCGCTCGGCCCCGGTGCAGGGCCCAGGCCGAGCGTGCGAGGCGTGGGGGGCACCGGGGTCCTCCCTCAGTGGGCGGCGGTGTCCCAGCTGGCGCCGAAGCCCACCGACACCTCGAGAGGCACCGACAGCTGGGCCGCGCCGGCCATCTCCCGGCGGACCAGGGTCTCCAGCGCCTCGCGCTCCCCCGCGGCCACCTCGAGCACGAGCTCGTCGTGCACCTGCAGCAGCATCCGGGACCGCAGCCCCTCGGCGTCGATGGCCTTCTCGACGTTGAGCATGGCCACCTTGATGACGTCGGCCGCCGAGCCCTGGATGGGGGCGTTGAGCGCCATCCGCTCGGCCATCTCCCGGCGCTGCCGGTTGTCGCTGGTCAGGTCGGGGAGGTAGCGGCGGCGGCCCAGGGTCGTCTCGGTGTAGCCGGACAGCCGGGCCTCCTCGACCACGCTGTCGAGGTAGTCGCGGATGCCACCGAACCGCTCGAAGTAGGCGTGCATCTGCTCGCGCGCCTCCTCGGTGGAGATGCGCAGCTGCTGCGAGAGCCCGTACGCCGACAGCCCGTAGGCCAGGCCGTAGCTCATCGCCTTGATCCGCCGGCGCATCTCGGGGTCGACGTCCTCGATCGGGATGTTGAACGCCCGCGAGGCGACGAAGGAGTGCAGGTCCTCCCCCGAGGTGAACGCCTCGATCAGCCCCTCGTCGCCGGAGAGGTGGGCCATGATCCGCATCTCGATCTGGCTGTAGTCGGCGGTCATCAGCGACTCGTAGTCGGTCCCCACCACGAACGCCTGGCGGATCCGGCGGCCCTCCGCGGTGCGGATCGGGATGTTCTGCAGGTTGGGGTCGGTCGAGGACAGCCGGCCGGTGGCGGCGATCGTCTGCCCGAACGTGGTGTGGATCCGCCCGGAGTCGTCGACCATCGGGATCAGCCCGTCGATGACCGTGCGCAGCCGGGTGACGTCGCGGTGGCGCAGCAGGTGCTCGAGGAACGGGTGGCCGGTCTGCGCCAGCAGCCAGGTCAACGCGTCGGCGTCGGTCGTGTAGCCGGACTTGATCTTCTTCGTCTTGGGCAGGCCGAGCTCGTCGAAGAGGACCGCCTGCAGCTGCTTGGGCGAGCCGAGGTTCACCTCGCGGCCGATGACGGCGTAGCACTCCGCCGCCGCGGCGGCCACGCCGTCGGCGAACTCGCGCTGCAGCCCCTGCAGGAACTCCAGGTCCGCGGCGATGCCGCGGTACTCCATGGCGGCGAGCACCCGGGTCAGCGGCAGCTCGATGGCGCCGAGCAGGGCGTCCCCGCCGCGCTGGCCCAGCACCGACTCCAGGGCGTCGGACAGGTCGTTGACCGCCACCGCCTTGAGGACGTCGGCGTGCGCGGCCTCGCGGGCGAGGTCGTCCTCCGACGGGCCCATCCCGTCGAGGGTGAGCTGGGCCTCCTCGGCCGCGGTGTCCTTGAGCTCGCGGCGCAGGTATCGGACGGCGAGGTCGCCCAGGTCGAACGACCGCTGGCCGGGCAGCGCGAGGTAGGCCGCCAGCGCGGTGTCGCTGACCACCCCCTCGAGCTGCCAGCCCCGCGCCCAGATCGCCAGCAGCGGGCCCTTCACCTCGTGCACCACCTTCTGGGTGGCGGGGTCGGCGAGCCAGGCGGCCAGGGCCTGCTCGTCGGCCACGTCGAGGTCGAGGCCGAGGTCGACGAAGGCCGCGGCGTCGTCGGCCGCGGCCAGCGCGATGCCGGTGAGCTCCCCGGTGCCCCGGCCCCAGGTGCCGCGGAACACCACGCCGGTGCGCCCGGTGCGGGCGTGCTGGTCCAGCCAGGCGCCCAGCTCGCCGGCCGGCACGTCCTCGACGGCCAGGTCGAAGCCCCCCTCGACCTCCGGCTCCGCGCTGGTGAGCGTGGCGAACAGGCGGTCGCGCAGCACCCGGAACTGCAGGTTGTCGAAGAGGGTGTGCACCTCGTTGCGGTCCCACGGCTGGACGGCGAGGTCGGCCGGGCCCAGCTCGAGGGGGACGGCGCGGTCCAGCTCGGTGAGCCGGCGGTTCTGCAGCACCGAGGACAGGTGCTCGCGCAGCTTCTCGCCCACCTTGCCCTTCACGGTGTCGACCTGGTCGACCAGCGCGTCGAGGGAGCCGTACTCGCGCACCCACTTGGCGGCGGTCTTCTCCCCGACGCTCGGGATGCTCGGGAGGTTGTCGCTGGGGTCCCCGCGCAGCGCGGCGAAGTCGGGGTACTGGGTCGGGGACAGCCCGTACTTGGTCTCGACCTCCTCCGGCGTGAACCGCGTGAGGTCGGAGACGCCCTTGCGCGGGTACAGGACGGTGACGTGCTCGTTGACCAGCTGCAGCGCGTCGCGGTCCCCGGTGGCGATCAGCACGTCCATGCCCTGCGCGACGGCGGCCACGGTCAGCGTGGCGATGACGTCGTCGGCCTCGTACCCCTCGGCGGTGATCACCGGCACGTGCAGCGCGCCGAGCACCTCCTGGATGAGGCTGACCTGGCCGCGGAAGTCGGTGGGGCTCTCGGCGCGGTTGGCCTTGTACTCGGCGTAGATCTCGCTGCGGAAGGTCTTGCGGCCGACGTCGAAGGCGACCGCCAGGTGGCTGGGCTGCTCGTCGCGCAGGATGTTGATCAGCATCGACGTGAAGCCGTAGACCGCGTTCGTCGGCTGGCCGGTGGTCGTGGAGAAGTTCTCCACCGGCAGCGCGAAGAAGGCGCGGTAGGCCAGGGAGTGCCCGTCCAGCAGCAACAGCCGGGGGCGCGGCCCGCCGGTGGCAGGGACGGCGGTGGACGCGGGGGCGGAGACCGGAGCGGACATCGAGGCCGATCCTAAGTGCGGCCACCGACGCGACGGCGGCCCCGGCGGGGCGCCGTCCGGCCGCTGGTTACCGTGCCCGGGTGACCCTCGCCCGTCCCGACTGGCTGCCCGCCCCCTTCACCAGCCCGCTCGACGAGAAGCTCGGCATCGAGATCACCGACTACGACCCCGACCACCTGGTCGCCACCATGCCGGTCGAGGGCAACCAGCAGCCGGCCGGCCTGCTGCACGGCGGGGCGACCTGCGCCCTCGTGGAGACCGTCGGCTCGTGGGCGGCGGCCCTCGGCGCGGGCCCCGGGCGCCGCTGCGTCGGCGTCGAGCTCAACGTCAGCTACCTGCGGGCGTCCACCGCCGGCACGGTCACCGCGGTGGCGACGCCGGTCCGCCGCGGGCGCACGCTGGCCACCTTCCGGGTGGAGGTCACCGACGCGAGTGGCCGGCCGACCGCCACCGCGCGGCTGACCTGCATGCTGTCCGACGCGCGGGCCTGAGGGACACCGCGGCCCCGTCGGGACGGGACGGCGGCGGGAGCCGGTTCAGCCCTGACCGGCACCGCGCAACGGCACCGGACGCCGGCGCACCGGTGGACGGCGGGGGGCGGGGACGGTGGTCCCGCCGCGCCGCCACGAGGTCAGGGCCCGCGCCAGCGTCTGCCGCGGCACGATGCGCCGGGTGGTGAGGGGCGCGAAGCCCATCCGCGCGAAGAACCGCTGCCGCTCGGCCTCGTGCCCGCCGACGGCCGCGACGACGTGCTCGGCCCCCGTCTCGGCCGCGTACGCGACGGCGGCCGCCAGCAGGGCGGCGCCCGCTCCGCAGCGGCGGTGGTCCCGGTGGACGACGAGGTTGTCGACGGTCACCTGGCCGACGCCCAGCACGACCGACAGCGGGTCCACCCCGAGGATCGCCAGCCCCACCACCTGCTCGCCGGCGCCGCCGTCGTCCCCGCCCGGCCCCGGCCGCACGGCCAGCACCACCCGGTGACCGGCATCGGCCAGCAGGCGGCCGAACCCGGCGGCCGCCGCCGCTCCGGGCGTCTGCCCGGTCAGCACGCCCTCGGCGTGGGCGTCGGCGCGGTGCTGGCGCACCAGGGACAGCACGGCGGGCAGGTCGTCGGGGCGCGCCGTGCGCGTCGCGACGCGGGACCGCGAACCGGTTCCTGACACAGGAGTCCTCCCGTGGACGGTGGCCAGAGAGTGCACCGGAGAGGACCGTTTCCCACGGCGGCGCGCCGCTGCGCGGTCGGCACCTCGGCTGCGGCGTGTCGCGGAAAGGTCACAGCTCGCGGCGAGGACAGCGAGTCGAAACACAGCTGGGTTACGGTCCCCCCTCACTCACACGCCACGGGAGGTCGAGTGACGCACGTGCCAGGCCGTGCCCGACCACACGGTCGACGGCCGGAACGCACCGGGCGAGCCATCGGCTCCCCCGGCCGGCACCACCCCGGCTCGCGGCTCAGGTACCTGGTCGGGGTCCTGCTCGTCGCCGCGTTCGGCCTCGGGCTGGCCGCGATCGCCCCCGGCATCGCCCAGGCCACCGGCGAGGGCGCCGCCACCGAGCAGCTGGTCGGCACGCTCCAGACCAGCCGCAGCGGCCCCATCGAGGGCGTCGAGGTGACCGTCGAGACGGCCGACGGCGAGGAGGTCGAGTCCGTCGAGAGCGACGAGCAGGGCCGCTGGGAGGTCGACCTGCCCGGGCCCGGCGAGTACGTCGTCACCCTCAACGCCGACGACCTCCCCGAGGGCGTGGTCCTCTCCGGCGAGGCCAGCCGCACGGTCACCGTGGAGGAGGGCCGCCGCCAGGCGGCGATCATCGGCCTCAACGACGGCAGCCGGGAGGGCGGTGGCAGCACCGTCCGCGCCGTGCAGCTGCTCGTCGACGGCATCCGCTTCGGCCTGCTCATCGCCATGTGCGCCGTCGGCCTGTCGCTGATCTTCGGGACGACCGGCCTGACCAACTTCGCCCACGGCGAGCTGGTCACCATCGGCGCGGTCGCCGCGTGGTTCATCAACGTGGAGGGCGGCGTCCCCTTCATCCCGGCCGCGTTGATCGCGATGCTGGTCGGGGCGGCGGTCGGCGCGCTCAACGAGCTCGGCCTGTGGCGGCCGCTGCGCCGCCGCGGCACCGGCCTGATCGCCGCCCTCGTCGTGTCGATCGGCCTGTCGCTGCTGCTGCGCTACCTGGTCCAGCTCGTCTACGGCGGCCGGTCCAACGCCTACCAGGGCGTGGGCGGCGGCCGGGCGGTCGACTACGGCCTGTTCCGCATGACCGGCGCCGACCTCACCTCGGTCATCGTCTCGGTCGTCGTCCTCGTGCTGGTCGCGCTCATGCTGCAGCGCACCAAGATCGGCAAGGCGATGCGGGCGGTCTCGGACAACCGGGACCTCGCCGCCTCCTCGGGCATCGACGTCAACCGGGTCATCCTCGTCGTCTGGATGATGGGCGGGGCGCTGGCCGCGCTCGGCGGCGTCCTGCTCGGCCTGTCCGACCAGGTGCAGTGGGACATGGGCTTCCGCCTGCTGCTGCTCATGTTCGCCGGCGTCACCCTCGGCGGGCTCGGCACCGCCTACGGCGCCCTCGTCGGCAGCCTCGTGGTCGGGGTCTTCGTCCAGATGTCGACGCTGGTCATCCCGAACGACGTCAAGTACGTCGGCGGGCTGCTCCTGCTGATCGTCATCCTCGTCATCCGGCCCCAGGGGATCCTGGGCAGCCGCGTCCGGGTGGGCTGACATGAGCGAACTGATCAACGCCCTGGCGGTCGCGGGAAAGGCGGCGCTGGGCTTCCAGGCCCTCTTCTTCATCCTGCTGGCCATCGGCATCAACGTGCAGTTCGGCTACACCGGCCTGCTCAACTTCGGGCAGATCGCCTTCGCGATGCTCGGCGGGTTCGGCATCGCGATCTCGGTCAGCAAGTGGGGGCTCAACTTCTGGGTCGGCGTCCTCATCGGGCTGGGCGCCGCGGTCGTGCTCGCCCTGCTGCTCGGTCTCCCGACCCTGCGGCTGCGCGCGGACTACCTGGCGATCGTCACCATCGCCGCGGCCGAGGGCCTGCGGCTGCTGTTCCGGTCGGTGTCGGCCACCCCCGTCACCAACGGCACCCGCGGCCTCTCGGCCTTCAACGGCGACTTCCTCGCGCTCGCCCCGTGGACCACCAACGAGCGCTACCGCCTCCTGGGCACCAGCTGGTCCGGCGGCGAGCTCTGGGTGGCCCTCGTCGGGTGGACGCTGGTCGCGCTGGCCTGCCTGCTCATCTGGGCGCTCATGCGCAGCCCGTGGGGCCGCGTCGTCCGCTCGATCCGTGAGGACGAGGACGCCGTCCGCGCCCTGGGCAAGAACGTCTACGTCTACAAGATGCAGGCGCTGGTGCTCGGCGGGATCCTCGGCGCCCTGGGCGGGATGATGTACGCCATCGGCACCGGCTCGGCCATCCCCGACCAGTACCAGAACGCCAACACGTTCCTCGCCTACGCCGCGCTCATCCTCGGCGGGGCCGCGCGGGTGTTCGGCCCGGTCGTCGGGGGGATGATCCTGCTGTTCATCCTGCAGTTCGCCGACACGGGCCTGCGGGCACTGATCGAGAACGGCGTCATCCCCGAGGGTCTGCTGACCTCCACCGACGTGGCGCAGATCCGCTTCGTGCTCGTCGGCCTCGGGCTCATGCTGTTGTTGGTCTTCCGGCCACAAGGCATCTTCGGTGACCGACGAGAGGTGATGCTCGATGCCCGCTGACCCGATTCCGCACGGCGCCTCGGCGTCCGGCGCGGGCACGCCGGCCGGCGACGCGCGGTCCGGGGGCTGGCACAGCGGCGACGCCCCGCTGCGGCTGGCGCAGACCGCCCTCCGGGACGTCCCGTGGGAGGTCGGCGTCGCCAAGCCCGACCCCGTCGTCGTGGTGGACGGCGTCACGCGCCAGTTCGGCGGCCTCACCGCGGTGTCCGTCGACCACCTGGAGATCCAGCGCGGCGGCATCACCGGCCTGATCGGCCCCAACGGCGCCGGCAAGACCACCCTGTTCAACCTGCTGACCGGCTTCGACCAGCCCAACAGCGGGAGCTGGACCTACGACGGGCGGTCGCTGTCCAACCTGCCGCCGCACCGGGTCGCGCGGCTCGGCGTCGTCCGCACCTTCCAGCTGACCAAGGCGCTCTCCCGGCTCACCGTGCTGCAGAACATGCTGCTCGGCGCCCAGGGGCAGAAGGGTGAGAGCTTCCTGGGGGCCCTGCTGCCGGGCTGGCGCTCGCAGGAGCGGGCCAACACCGAGAAGGCGATGGACCTGCTCCAGCGCTTCAAGCTCGACGCCAAGAAGGACGACTTCGCCGGCACCCTCTCCGGCGGTCAGCGCAAGCTGCTCGAGATGGCGCGGGCGCTCATGAGCGACCCCAAGGTCGTCATGCTCGACGAGCCGATGGCCGGGGTGAACCCCGCCCTGACGCAGAGCCTGCTCGGGCACGTCAAGGACCTGCGCGAGCAGGGCATGACGGTGATCTTCGTCGAGCACGACATGGACGTCGTCCGCGACATCAGTGACTGGGTCGTCGTCATGGCGGCCGGCCGGGTGATCGCCGAGGGCCCCCCGGAGTCGATCAGCCAGAACCAGGCGGTCGTCGACGCCTACCTCGGCGCTCACCACGACGCGCCGCTCACCGTCGAGGAGGAGGACCGCGTCCTCGCCGAGGCCTCGCAGGCCATCGCCCGCGAGGAGAAGGTCGACGGCGAGGTCCTGCAGTCCGACGGCACGCCGCGAGGAGAGACCGACCGATGAGCGATCCGCTGTTCCGCGTGGACGAGTCCGGCGAGGACCTCACCCGCGCCGACCAGGCCGGCTCCCCAGCCGCCACCCTCTCCCCCGCGGAGAAGGCCGCCACCCGCGAGGAGCACGTGCGGCTGGCCGAGGGCGCCCTGGTGCGGGCCGACGACCTGGTCGCCGGCTACGTCCCGGGGGTGAACATCCTCCGCGGCTGCGACTTCTACCTGCAGGAGGGTGAGCTGGTCGGCATCATCGGCCCGAACGGCGCCGGGAAGTCGACCCTGCTCAAGACCCTGTTCGGGCTCATCCCGGTGCGGTCGGGGTCGGTCACGCTGCGCGGGGAGGACATCACCTCCGCGCCCGCGCACCGGCTGGTGTCCCTCGGCGTCGGGTACGTCCCGCAGAACAACAACGTGTTCCCCTCGCTCACCATCGAGGAGAACATGCAGATGGGCGTCTACCTGCGGCCGAAGACGTTCCGCGAGCGGTTCGACTACGTCGTCGACCTCTTCCCGCTGCTCGGCGAGCGGCGCAAGGGCAAGGCGGGAGCGCTGTCCGGCGGCGAGCGCCAGATGGTGGCCATGGGCCGGGCGCTGATGATGGACCCGTCCGTGCTGCTGCTCGACGAGCCCTCGGCCGGCCTGTCCCCGGCCTACCAGGACGAGGTGTTCATCCGCTGCCGGCGGATCAACGCCACCGGCGTCTCGATCATCATGGTCGAGCAGAACGCCCGCCGGTGCCTGCAGATCTGCGACCGCGGCTACGTCCTCGACCAGGGCCGCAACGCCTACACCGACACGGGCGAGTCGCTCATGCACGACCCGAAGGTCATCGAGCTCTACCTGGGCACCCTCGCCAAGGCCCACTAGAGCCGCCCGACCGGCCTGCCGACGGGGGCGGGCCCCTCCCCCCGGGTCCCGCGGCCCTGCCCCCCCCGGGGGGCTCCATCGCGAGCGGGGC